>DATHTZ010000329.1:0-18178 GCA_035462675.1 Nitrospiraceae bacterium
ATGGCTGGGCAATCTGGCCTACAGCCCCGAAGAGCGTGTCGTGCTCGATGAATGTCAATTGCTGGCAGCCAAGCCCGTGCTCTTCGTGGCCAATGTGGCGGAACAGGCAGGCACCGATGAGGCGATGGTGAAAGCAGTACGCGAGTTCGCCGACACACGCGGCGCACGCGTCGTCACGATCTGCGGCCAGCTCGAAGCTGAACTTTCCACGTTGCCCGAATCCGAACGGACCGACTTCCTGAAAGAGATGGGGCTGACGGAGTCGGGTCTTGTCCGGCTGACCCGTGAAGCCTACACCTTGCTGAGCATCGTGACCTTCTTCACCGCCGGAGAGATTGAATCGCGAGCCTGGCCGATTCCGAAAAACATGAAGGCACCGCAAGCGGCGGGAAAGATTCACTCCGACATGGAACGCGGCTTCATCCGCGCCGAGGTCTATCACTACGACGATCTGCTGGCCTGCGGGTCAGAGGCGAAGGTGAAGGAGAAGGGGTTGTTTCGCCTCGAAGGGAAAGACTACGTGATCAAAGAGGCCGACATTGTATACTTCCGATTCAATGTGTAATTTCAGGGTGCGGGTCCTGTCGCCGAGCAGCCCAAGCGTGCTCGCACCCCGCCCGGTGTAGGGACCCCGCTCCGCGCGCTTGGGCGCCCAGCTCGGCGCCACCCGCAAGAGTTTTCGTCAGAGCTAGGCAGGAAGCTTCTTGAATGCTTCCCAGGGAAGAACGTGTTGCACATAAGAATCTTTCGTGTGCCTCAAGAAGTTCTTTTCATTGGAGATGAAGAGTCGTCTGTCTGTGAGTAAAAGCAATTGCATTGCATCGTACAAGTCATTGGGATCGACCCTCTCTCCCCAATTGATTGTTTTGATGGCAATCAGCGTTAGGTGAGCGTGGAACATCCTGCCGGGTCCCATGGTAAAGCTGGCCCAAAATCGGTTTCGTTCCTCAGGCAGAAGATCGCTCATTGTTGTTCGGCCATTGCTTGGACGATAGAGCAGGAAGAAGGTTACCAACTTCTGGAACCAAGGTGTTAGTTGATCGACATTACTCTTTGTCAAACTGCCTCGATTGAAGACGTCCAAGTCTTTCATAATATTTGTCATAGACTGGTCGTCTATTCGCGTGAGTTGAAGGTAGTGCCGAGGATTTAATATCCACCTAGGGGGCTGGACAGAGGCAGGAGTTTGGATACCGATACCAGTTATGTCGCCTTCGGTATTTGCTTTCGCAATGAGGTCAACTGCAATAGCCGTTTGATGGGCGTCAGGAGCCCAGGCTGGATGTAAATAATGGAGCAGTAGTGCACTTTCCAGGTGAGCCATTTCTGGCGGTGGCAATACTTCTGGCTCGCAAAGCCTCTTGATCTTTCGGAACGCACCCCTCACCATGCCAAATGGTTTTTTTCTCTTCTTCGTTGGCCCCTCAGCGAGTTGCGATAGCAGTTCAACATAGTTTGTGATTGAGTATTGAAAGCGAAACCCTAGCTCAGCCTTGAGCCGCTGTAATACCTGTTCCTCAGATCGGGACATGTTGAGCCAGATATGGGTATCAAGAAGAACTTCAGGGGGAGTGTTGGGGGCGAATTCGACGAAGTAGTTTTCTTCGTCTGTCCGGGCATCTTTCTCGCGTCTGACGGTCAACATCGGCGGTTCGACACAAATACGGTTTGAAACTATTGCGTGAAAGAGTATTGGCACTTCTGGTCACTCGTCAAACTCATGAAGCTCTTGGCCTAGTTTCTAGAGCAAGAGTACGGTATCAGGACTGATTTTCTGTTTTCGGTGGGCGCGGAGAGTTGGCCCGGGCTTGGACATATTATCATTTTTCCCAGATGGTCAGCCGTTTTTCCCAGTCGGAATGTAGGTGCTGTCTAAATAGAGAATAGTGTCAGACACCGCTTCTCAGCTCAATCGTTCCATCCTGCAATAACGCATTGATATCTCTACGGCTGGCGGGGTGTGGCGCTGAGCGCACTTCACTGGAGCGACGGGGTCCCGCCCGGCGTCTGAAGAAGGAAAGCCGAAACTGACCACCGCACCGTGGTCGTAAGACCACGGCGACGGGAATTCCGGAAGGCTTCCGCTTCAGACCGCCGTGGATGGGGTGTCGCGGGAGGTGCGGGAGCGAAGCGCCTCAGGCTGCAGCGCTCCGCTCCGAGAGGTGAGCCAGTGACGAGCTCAGACACTGCCCTCCACCGGTGATTCTCGCGCCGATTCGTTGACAGCCAGAGTTTGGCTGTGATACCGTCCACCGTTCTTTGAGCCTCATATAGAGGCGCCTACACCTCGCTCCCAATCTTGTTGGGGGCCTTTGTCCAGGAGGATTGCTGCATGGAGCTCTACGAGTCTCTGTTCATTATTCGTTCGTCTGTCTCCGACCAGGAGACCACTGCCTTGATCGAGAAGATGAAGGCGGTGGCAGAGAAGACCGGGGCGCAATTCATCAAATCGGAAAACTGGGGTAAGAAGAAGCTCGCCTACGAGGTGAAGCGGGAACGCAAGGGCACGTACGTCTACTTCTATTTCAGAGCGCCGAACATCACGGTCGGCGAATTGGAGAGGTCTTATCGACTGGAAGACGCGATCATCAAGTTTTTGACCGTCCACCTCAAAAAGGAGCTGGTGCCGCCACGGCCGATCGAGACGTCATCGGAGGAGTTTGCCGGTGGCCGGATTTAACAAAGTCATTCTCCTCGGGAACCTCACGCGAAATCCTGAGCTGCGATACACGCCGAACGGGATACCGGTGGCCAGTTTGGGCCTCGCGGTCAGCCGGCGGTACAAGCAGGGCGATGAATTGAAAGAAGAAGTCTGCTTTGTCGACATTGTCGTGTTCGGCAAGCAGGCGGAACATTGCGGGCAGTATCTCAGCAAGGGGAACGGAATCATCGTCGATGGGCGGTTGCAGCAGCGCCGATGGGAAACGGAAGACGGCCAGAAGCGCAGTAAGCACGAGGTGGTGGCCCAAACTGTGACGTTTATGCCGAAACGCCAGGATGGCGGTGGTGGCGGAGCTGAGGCGCCGGCGCACGATGATGCCGGGTATGAACCAGACGAGCACGTCTAAAAAACCCCCGGTCTGTCTGGTTATCCAGTCTGTCCGGTCCATCCGGTTAGGCTAATGTAACCGAATAGACCACATGAACGGGGCAGGTTGGCCGACTGTATCAGCATCTTGCTAACAAATAGGGAGACGGTTATGGAGCGTGAACAACAACAAGGCGGAGATCGAGATGGTGGTGGAGGGGGGCGGTTTTTCCAACGCAGACGGCCTTGCAGGTTTTGTATCGACAAAGGGTCAATCGATTTCAAAGATGTCGGGCTACTGAGAAACTTTTTAACTGAGCGGGGTCGAATCGTCCCGCGGCGCATCTCCGGCAATTGCATGCGGCATCAGCGCGAATTGACGACCGCCGTCAAGCGGGCTCGGCACATCGCGCTCATCAGCTTTGCGGAAGAGCGATAACCGGTTACGTTGGGGACTAGGAATGCAGGTAGGTGCCACGATGGAACTGCTTAGGCCAGTGCTGGCTGACATCACTACCGATGGGCTCTCGCTGGTCGGCGAGGTCACGGCTGAAGAGCTTGGCCTCACCGAGGATGATGCCGTGTTTCCAGGTCCGCTGGCGGTGAGTCTGGACCTGACCAACGTCGAAGGGCTGATTGCCGTGACTGGTGTGCTGGAAGGTACGATCGTCCGCGAATGTGTGCGATGCTTAAAGGAGTATGAGGATCCGCTGGCTTTTTCTGTACGGGCGGCCTTTATCCCGGAGCCGAAGTCGGCGCTGCGTCATCCGAAGCGAGTCGATCATCGAAAACCACATGTGGAAGTTGTGGGGGCCGAACTAGAAGAGGCGCCCGACGATCAATATCACTATCAAGGCAATCAATTGGACATGGCGTCTATGTTGCGTGAACACGTGATCCTGTCTGCACCGATGCAGCCGCTCTGCAGCGATGACTGCTTGGGGCTCTGCGCACAATGTGGGAAAAATTTGAATGAAGGACCCTGTCGGTGTGCTGCGGAACCGCAGATTCCGACAGTTCGGGTGGTCCAGAGCATGAAATACAAGACAGACAGATCGTCAGAATCATAGCGTGACCGCCGCCATCGAGAGTAAGAAGGAGTTGCCATGCCGAATCCAAAACATAAACATTCACGGGAACGACGCGACAAGCGGCGCACACAAAAATTGCGCATCACCCCGCCGGGCATGTCCGTCTGTCCGCAGTGCCACGAGATCAAGCTGCCGCATTACACCTGCTTGAATTGCGGAACGTATAAGGGTAAGGCGGTCATCCAGGTCGAAGAATCCTAATCCGG
The DNA here is from genome assembly GCA_035462675.1 of Nitrospiraceae bacterium. GTDB lineage: Bacteria > Nitrospirota > Nitrospiria > Nitrospirales > Nitrospiraceae > Palsa-1315. Next base: position 4,326 of record DATHTZ010000329.1, read on the forward strand.
TTTATGACGGGGCCATTGGGCTGTGCTTGTTGGGCGCGATGGTTCTAGGAATCACGATGGGATGACGGCTGTTTACCTGTTGCGTCGGTCATTCCACTGCTCTAAACTCCTGCCGCACATAGCGTGGTGATGGCTGCACTTCTTTTGTGTCAGAGTGACACGTCATCATTCGATGAATATTCAGTCGCTATATGAAGATTGCGCTTGATGTCATGGGTGGAGACCATGGACCGGCCCCGGCCATTGAAGGGGCTCTCCAGGCCGCCCAGGAATGTGATGTCGAAGTGCTTTTGGTTGGTGACGAGGCCATCATCACCGCCGAATGTCGCCGTCTTGGTTATACGGACTCCCGCCTGTCTATTCGGCATGCCTCGCAGGTCGTTGAAATGCACGAATCGCCGGCGACCGTCGCCCGCAAGAAGCGGAATTCCTCCATCTGGGTGGCCACTGAGTTGGTCAAGAGCGGCGAGGCGAGCGCCGTGGTCAGTCCTGGGAACACCGGTGCCAGCATGGTGGCGTCGTTCTTTGTGCTCGGGCTGACGAAGGGTGTCGAACGCCCGGCGATCGCGACAAGTCTACCCACGCTGACCGGTACGGCGATCATGCTGGATGTGGGAGCCAATGTGGACTGTTCGGCTCAGCATCTGGCCCAATTCGCCATCATGGGGAATGAGTATGGCAAACATCTCTTTGGAAAGCCTAACCCACGTGTCGGACTGTTGAGTATTGGAGAGGAAGACAGCAAAGGAAATGAGGTCACGAAGGAGGCATTCAAGCTTCTCAAAGCCAGTCCGCTCAACTTCATCGGCAATATCGAGGGCCGCGATGTGTATAGCGGGAGCGCGGATGTGGTGGTGTGTGATGGCTTCATCGGGAATGTTGCACTGAAGATTTCAGAGGGAGTGGCCGATACGATCAAGAAGTTGTTGCTCAAGGAAATCTCCGGGTCCTTCTTTGGCCGCTTGGCCTATCCGTTCATTGCCAAGCCGTTGCTCAACCTCAAGCGGAAAATTGATTACGCGGAATTCGGCGGGGCGCCGCTCCTGGGCGTCAATGGCATTACCATGATCTGCCATGGCCGTTCGTCCGCCAAGGCGATCAAGAATGCCATCCGACGGGCGAAGGGGTTGGCAGAGAGTCGTGTCGATGAATTGATTCAACGCGATATTGAAGAGAGCTTTTCGCAAACCATGCCAACCGAGGATGGGCCGTCATGAGAGCCTGCATCGCAGGGACCGGATCGTATGTGCCAGCCAAGGTACTGACCAATGCCGACCTTGAACGGATGGTGGCCACCTCGGACAAATGGATCGTCGAACGAACCGGTATCCGAGAACGACATATTGCCGGTCCCGGGGAGGCCTGTTCCGATCTGGCGGTGAAAGCGGCGGAGCGGGCTTTGACGGCTGCAGGGGTGAGCGCATCCGATCTCGACCTTATTTTATTGGCTACCTGTTCCGGCGATTATCCGCTTCCTGCCACCGCCTGTCTGATTCAACATCGGCTAGGGGCGACACGTGCAGCAGCCTGTGATCTGTCGGCGGCCTGTTGCGGGTTCGTCTATGCGTTATCGGTCGCCGATGCCTATGTGAGAACCGGCATGCGTCATGTGTTGATCGTTGGCTCGGAAGTGATGTCGGCGATTACCGACTGGACCGATCGGAACACCTGTATTTTGTTCGGCGATGGAGCCGGAGCGGCAGTCATCAGTGCGAGTGAGAATGACCGGGGCATTCTGTCTACACATCTTCACTCCGATGGCGCTCTCTGCGACTTGCTTGCGATACCAGGAGGAGGATCGCGTCTGCCACCCTCTGAAAAGGTTGTGGCGGAACGAATGCAGTATATCAAGATGAAGGGAAACGAGACCTTTAAGGTGGCGGTTCGGACCTTGGAAGAAGTCGCGCGGGAAACGTTGGCTGCAAATCATCTTCGCGTTGAGGATCTCGACCTCTATGTCCCGCACCAAGCGAATGTACGCATTCTCAGAGCGGTGGCAGAGCGTCTTGGGCTCCCACCGGAGAAAGTGATGCTGAATCTCGATCGCTATGGAAATACGTCAGCGGCATCGATCCCCATTGCCCTGGATGAAGCCGTGCAACAGGGGCGAGTCAAAGAGGGCGGTCTGGTGATGTTAGGGGCTTTCGGTGCTGGATTGACATGGGCCTCAGCTCTTATTCGGTGGTAATGCGATGGATAGAGACCGGCATCTCGTCCCGCGCCACTTGCATGCGTGAACGCAACTTTTCCCGTTGACATTTAAGGGAAATTCGACGATATCTAACCCCCGAAGACAGCCTTGTACATCTGCTCCAGCTTTGAGCATTGCGATTCATGAACGTAACCAGCAGCCTCGCACAATCACTCCGGTAGTATGACGACTCTTCAATCAACAAAGTCATGCAGAATTGGGCTGGTCTTCCCAGGTCAGGGGTCTCAGTCGGTCGGAATGGGGAGGGCGCTGGCTGAGGCCTATCCGAGCATCAGGAGATTTTACGAAGAGGCCTCGTCGATATTGGGATATGACATTGCCGCGCTCTGTTTTGACGGGCCTGCGGAGCAATTGAATCTCACGGAATATACGCAGCCGGCATTGTTGGTGAGCAGCCTTGCTGCGCTCCATGCGCTCAGACCGTTGGACGTTGCGCCGATCGCAGTGGCTGGTCATAGCCTGGGTGAATACTCGGCTCTTGTTGCCGCTGAGGGAATGACTTATCCTGAGGCGGTGGCGATCGTGCAGAAACGAGGTCGCTATATGGCCGAAGCGGTGTTGCCGGGAACAGGGCTTGTCGCCGCGTTGCTTGGCCTCACGGCAGACGTGGTGAAAGAGGTGTGCCGAGACGCATCATCTGTGGGGGTTGTGGCCGCAGCAAATTTCAATTCGCCCGGCCAGATTGTCATTGCAGGGGAAAAGGCTGCCGTGGAACGGGCTATTGAGTTGGCAAAAGCCAAGGGCTGTAAGAAGGCGATCGTGCTTCCAGTGAGTGTGCCGGTGCATACGCCGCTGATGCAGAAAGCGGCCGATCGACTTGCCGGAGATTTAACGGCGATCACCTGGTCCGATCTCAAGATGCCGTTGATTACCAATGCCGAAGCCAGAGCTCTCACGAAGGCGAGTGACATCCAGGCATCGCTGGTAAGACAACTTACCTCGTCGGTGCTCTGGGAAGACTCGGTGAAGGCCATGGCCAATATGGGCGTGACGACGTTCGTCGAAGTTGGGCCTGGGACAGTATTGAGCGGCTTGATCAAACGGATTCTGCCGGACGTGGCGACGATGAATGTTAATGATCCTACGTCGCTCGAGGCGACCCGCGCTGCGCTCAGCGCGTGAAGGGATATGAGGAGCGAGCGGATGTCACTCCATGGTAAGGTTGCGATTGTCACGGGAGCGGCGCAAGGGATCGGTCGTGCCATCGCTGAATCATTGGCGCAAGCCGGGGCCGATGTCGTGGTCGCCGACCTTGACACGAGTCGGTCGAAAGACGCGGTTGCGGCGTTGCAGCAGTTAGGGCGCAAAGCGCTGAACGTCAAAGTGAATGTGGCCGATGCCGCCGATACCAAAGCGATGGTCGACCAGGTGCTCAAGGAATGGGGGAAGGTCGATATTCTGGTGAACAATGCCGGGATTACGCGCGACGGGCTGCTGTTGCGCATGAAGGAGGAAGACTGGAATCTGGTGCTGCAAGTCAATTTGAACGGGACGTTCAATTGTACGAAGGCGGTCTTGCTCCCGATGACCAAACAGCGCTATGGTCGTATCGTCAACATCGCGTCGATCGTCGGGATGATGGGTAATGTGGGCCAGGCCAATTACGCAGCATCGAAGGCGGCGGTGATCGGGTTAACCAAGACGGTGGCACGGGAATACGCGAGCCGTTCAGTGACGGTGAACGCCGTCGCGCCGGGATTCATCGATACTGCCATGACGCAGGGATTGCCGACGGAAGTGAAAGACATGCTCCAGAAGCAAATTCCGTTGGGAAGGCTGGGCACACCGGCCGATATTGCGGCGGCGGTGCGTTTTCTTGTATCAGAGGAGGCAGCCTACATCACCGGGCACGTGTTGCATGTAAACGGGGGGATGTTGATGCCCTGACGACGGTGTGGACAGAATAGTGTACGATGCTGCGGCGGCGGGCTCGCAGCAAGAAGGAGGATCTAGGATGGGGAAGGAGGCGGGAAAATCAATGGCTACTGTGGATGAACGGGTGAAAAAAATTATTGGGGAGCAGCTTGGAGTCGAGGAGGATGAGGTGACGCCCGAAGCCAGCTTCGTGGAGGATCTCGGTGCTGACTCGCTCGATACGGTTGAGCTGGTGATGGCCCTGGAAGAAGAATTCGGGATCGAGATTCCCGACGAAGATGCGGAGAAGATTCTGACGGTCGGGAAAGCGCTGGACTACATTAAGGAAAAGGCCTAGCGGTCGTAGGACGTGATGGGTGCTCGCTCGATCAGACGGATAGTCGTGACCGGTCTGGGGCTGATCACGCCGCTGGGGACGGGTGTCGAAAAGACGTGGAAGGCCATCTGTGCCGGTGAGTCCGGCATCGGTCGGATCACGAAATTCGATCCTGCAGCGTACGATGCCCAAATCGCCGGTGAGGTAAAGGATTTCGACCCGGCGCGGTTCATCGACAAAAAAGAAATCAAAAAAATGGATACGTTCATCCATTATGCCGTGGGCGCTGCCCAGCTGGCGGTGGATGATGCGGAATTTATCGTGGCACCGGAAGAGGCGACGAAAGTCGGTGTCTATATCGGATCGGGCATCGGGGGGCTTGGGTCGATCGAGCACTACCACAAGATTCTGCAGGAAAAAGGCCCCGGACGCGTCTCGCCGTTTTTTATTCCGATGACCATCATCAACCTAGCTTCCGGGCAGGTGGCGATCAGACTGGGGGCCAAGGGGCCGAACTCCTGTGCGGTGACGGCCTGTGCGACGGGCAATCACTGTATCGGTGACGCCTATCGATTGATTCAGGCGGGTGATGCCGATGTCATGATCGCGGGTGGGGCTGAAGCTGCCATTACGCCGTTGGGGGTTGCAGGATTTGCCGCGTCGAAAGCCTTGTCGTTTCGCAACGATGAACCGACGAAAGCGAGCCGACCGTTCGATAAGGACCGCGACGGGTTCGTGCTCGGCGAAGGCGCCGGCGTTGTGGTCTTGGAGGAACTGGAACATGCGCGCCGGCGTGGGGTTAGGATCTATGCCGAATTGATCGGCTATGGCATGAACAGCGATGCCTACCATATCACTGCCCCGTCTGAAGAGGGAGAGGGCGCAGTCCGGTGTATGGAGCTGGCGTTGAAAGATGCCGGCATCGACAAGGGCCAGGTCGGGTACATTAATGCGCATGGCACGTCGACAATGGCGGACGCGATTGAGACCAAGGCCATCAAGCAAGTGTTCGGTGAGCAGGCCTCCCGTATCCCGGTCAGTTCGACCAAGTCGATGACCGGCCACTTACTCGGGGCAGCCGGTGGGATTGAAGCGGTGTTTAGTGTGCTGGCGCTTCACCACGGGATACTTCCTCCGACAATCAACCTGGACCATCCGGATCCTGTCTGCGATCTCGACTATATTCCGCACAGGGCCAGGCCGGCTACCGTGACAGTGGCGCTGTCGAATTCTTTTGGGTTCGGCGGGGTCAATGCCTGTCTGCTCTTTAGGAAACCAGGCGCCTAGAGGCTGCGGAAAAACTCAGCGTATAACAATACACCGTTAGAGCCTTGCATAATGGTGTCGATGTCAAAATTTCTTTAGGGTGCTCACAAAAGCCGTTCAGCAAGGCCGCGGCGAGCGAAGAGGCGAGGTGTACGCTTCGGTAAGTGAAGCTTCTGAGCGATGCGAGAACGCCGGACGAGGAAACGCGCGTCTCGGCGCGCAGGGATTCGGCGGGTGAGAAGAGCGACTGTTTCAGTATCCTGCTAACCAGCCTGTGCGAGGGATGTACTCGCCACTATGACTTCGGCTTCTTCCGCCGACTCGCTCCAATCCTCGTTGGGCTATCGATTTAAGGCGCTGGCCTTGCTGGATGAAGCCTTGACTCATTCCTCTCTTGTCAACGAACAGAAAGCCGTTTCGGTTCAACATAACGAGCGGCTCGAATTTCTCGGCGATGCCGTGCTATCGCTGGTGATGAGCGAGTATCTGGCCTCTGCATTACCGCAGTCATCTGAGGGGACCCTCTCAAAACTGAAGGCACAGGTGGTCAGTGAGGCATCGCTGGCGCAGGTCGCTCGCAGGCTTGGATTGGGGGAGTACCTTAAGCTCGGGCGCGGGGAGGACCGTTCGAAAGGACGTGAAAAAGACTCGCTGTTGGCCGATGCATTAGAGGCGGTGCTGGCGGCCGTTCATCTTGACGGAGGATTCGAGGCAAGTCGTACGGTGACGCGGTACATTTTCGCAGAGGAACTTGCGAATATTGTCACGCAGCAGGAACAGCCGGGAGCGGGCGACTACAAGACCCAGTTTCAGGAGTGGTGTCAAAAGCGGCATGATACATTGCCACGCTATGAAACTGTTCGAGAAACAGGACCCGACCATCAGAAGATATTCGAAGTGGAACTATCCATTCACGGCGAGGTCGTAGGCATGGGTTCCGGGCGGAGCAAAAAGGAAGCAGAGCAACAGGCGGCGAGGCAGGCCCTCCGACAGGTAGGGACCTGATCTGCGGCACGATAGGAGCAGTTCACAATGGGATCAGTTATGAATTTAGGGAGGATGATGATGCAGAGACGAATCATAATGAAAATGGTGGTCGTGATGCTCGTGCTCGGTGGAAGCCTGTTGCTGGGTAAGGGCGCCATTTTCGCGGCTGATAAGGCTCCAATAGGAAAAGCGGAAGGGGCGAAAGGTCCCAAGGCGACTATCAAAACGAAGTTTGGCGACATGGACGTCGTGTTCTTTCCTGAGAAGGCTCCCAAGCACGTTGAAAACTTCATCGCGTTGGCAAAATCAGGCTTCTACAACGGCACGATTTTTCATCGGGTGATTCCTGGGTTCATGATTCAGGGCGGTGATCCCAACACCAAAGATCTGAATAAGCCGGAGACCTATGGCCAGGGTGGGCCGAGTCAGCGGCTCAAGGCCGAGTTCAACGACATTCCTCACCGACGAGGAATTCTCTCCATGGCGCGCACGAACGACCCCAATAGTGCCGGTTCTCAGTTCTTTATCGTCGTCAAGGATTCGAACTTTCTCGATGGGCAATATACGGTCTTTGGCGAGGTGGTAAAGGGGATGGAGGTGGCTGACAAGATTGTCAGCTTACCGAAAAACAGCCGCGACCTTCCAAATGAACGGGCGGAGATGACGGTCGTGGTGGTCGAGTAGATGATGCAAGGTTGGTGGGCGATGACGCACGGATCTGCTGCCATGAGAAGCCTCATGCTGTGTGGAGTACTGCTGGGGGTCGGTCTCATCGCCGGTTGTGGTGAGAAGGCCGACGTGAAATCGGTAACTCCTCCGCCAAGTCCTGGCCCGAAAGCCATTATCAAGACGAAGTTTGGAGACATGCATATCAAGTTTTACCCGGAAGTGGCTCCGAAGCATGTCGAAAACTTTATCAAGCTGGCCAAATCCGGTTTTTACGACGGGACGATTTTCCACCGCGTGATCCCAGGTTTTATGATCCAGGGCGGTGATACAAATACCAAGAATTCCTTGCGCAAGGACATCTACGGACAGGGTGGGCCCAAGGATGAGAAGGGCAACCCTATCTTGCTTAAGGCAGAATTCAGCGACATTCCTCACAAGCGCGGCATTGTGTCGATGGCGCGCGCGAACGAACCTGACACCGCGGGGTCGCAGTTTTTCATTGTCGTCGAACCATCCCATTTCCTCGATGGAAAGTACACGGCGTTCGGAGAGGTGACCAAAGGTCTTGGCGTGGCCGATAAGATCGTGATCGTGCCAAGAAACGATCACGACTTGCCGAACGAGCGGGTTGAGATGACGGTGACGGTTGTTGAATAGTACTACGGTGGCAAGGATTCCCGTACTCGCAGTAAGAATGTGCTCGCTCGCTGTGCGCAGTTGAAGTCCATGAGACCGCACAGTGTGTGGGGTGTGGAGGGTAGAAGAGAAGGCTATTTGATGTGATCGATGAACATGCGGAGGCGGGCTCGTTCGGACGGGAAAAAGAGGATGAAGCTCAGGCCGAATGCGTTGCCGGAGACCCAGCGCACTGAGCCGCGTTCGACTTTCACTGGTGGCGATTGGTCGGGAAGAAAAATGATGACCTGAACGTCGAGTCCTTCCGCCATATTGATATCGGACTCGGCTCGACAGCCCGACGCCGAGATGTTTGTGATCGTGCCTTCGCCTTCGATCTCACCGGAAAAAAACCTCAGGATGCAACCCAACTCCACGCGGCGTGCTTTTCTGATCTGTCGTTCTTTCCCGGCGCTCATGGATGCGGTCTATCGTCTTTGGAAGTCGCTCGCGATCAGTGATGATGACAGCCTGGTCCATGGGTATGGGGCTCAGGTGCCGGGGGCGGCATGAATTGTTGCCCCGGCAAGATGATATGGCCCGGTTCGCGTTGTTTGATCAGGTGTTCTGCAATTTCAGGATGGTAGGCTCTCACATAGCCGATGAGTCCTCCGAGAAACCGTTGCGATTGGAGGTCTGTGCCGGAAAAGCGTGAGACGAAGGCGATCGCACGGTCCAGTATCTCCGGCGCGGAAGACATGTCGGCGATGTCCTGAGGGTTCTGCTTCTTGAACGTGTCGTATTCCTTCTTCAAATGTTCTGCAAAAACCGGCATCGGGCCTGCAGGCACATGGAGGGGACTGAGTGTTCGCCGCAAGGCCTGCAGCGCCGCTACGATCTCCGCATCTTGCCCGTCGCGACGACTGTGGAAGTAACCAAAGATGACCACTTCAACGAGATTGAAGAGGGCCACGGCCTTCTTGCTGCCCAGTTCCTCCAGTTCACGATAGAAATCCCGGCGTATCGGCATGAATTGCACTGCCAGCCGCTTCTGCTGATAATCGCTCCCGGATTCGAGATAGACGCAATCAGCCGGGCATGAGACCCGCACGATTCGGTGTTCGCCGCAGCATTGGCTGCAGATCAATCCTGTCAAGGCAGGGCAAGAACGCTTGCCTCTCCGTTGTGTGCAATAGGCGCATTGGCTCACTTATTTACGGGCCCTTCCGGCGCCGGCTTCGGTGGAGGCGGGATAAAGCCATAGTCCGCCAACGTCCGTTTTTCCTGTTTCGTCTTCGCACTGCTGGGGGTCTCGAGCCCATTCATCTCTGCCGCATGCGCCAATTCATAGGGCACAAGGATCAGGTTGTTCGCACGGTCGATGCTGAGATCTCCCGGCGAGGGTAAGAATTCGGCGATGACTTGAAACCGCTTGTCCCAGCTCATGCGCCAGACTTTTCCGGTTGTAAAATCGGATACGTACATGTTGCCCCAACGGTCGAAGTCTACTCCGCGGAGATTCTGAAAGCGGTTGGAAAAGAAGCCGTTGGAAAAGAGTTCCGTCACCACACCTTCCGGAGAGACTTCGGAGATTTTGCCCTTCTCCCAACTGACCGCGATGATCTGACCTGATTTGGGATGGACGGCAAGGCCGGAGGGGCCTGCGAGGGAGCGGTCCGTGATGAGCACGGAAACCGTCTGGGTGGCCAGCTCGATACGATAAATCGTGTTCGCTTTCTGGTCGGAGCAATAGAGGTATCCCTTGCCATCGAAGGTCACGTCGCTCAATGAGGTTGGGGCCGGCTCGGACTGCGAGGCAGTGGATGGTCGGATGGTGAGCGCCATGACCGGCTTACCGGTGGTCGTGTCGAAGCCCCGCAAGGTATCGAGATCGGCCACGTAGAGCACATGTTCAACCAAGGCCATGCCTTTGGGGGCATGGAGGGTGACGTCGTCCTTCCCTCCTTGGATAAATTTCAAATTGAGGAGTTTGCCATTGTGATTGAGCTTGGTGATGAATCCGTTGTTGTCGGCGGTCTCCGCCTCGCCGTTTACACTCGAGATGAAATAGCCTTTTTCGATGGGATCGTTGACGAAGCTATAGGGCGATTGCAGTTCCGTCACAGTGATTTGGGCGTTGACCGGGCCGGTGATTGCAAGGGGCGTGATCCAAATAAGCCAGGCCGCTGGATGGCTCATGACACGTGCCAGAAGGGATATCACGGAGGGGGTTCGCTCACAAGATAGATGACTGTTGATCGTAGTCGCCCCATGCATCGTAGCTGCAAGGCGAAGAGCCTGTCAAGAAACAGGCGTGAAATGTAAAAGGTGAGACGTAAGGGGGAAGGCGTCCCCATAGCAGCGATCGATTGCACGACTCTCCCTTTTCTCGTTTCACCTTTTACGTCTCACGTTTCACGCCGGAGAGGTCGTTGACTTGCTCAAAAATGCCCTGTTATGGTGCCGTGTTGATTCTGAGGGTCTTTCAACGGAGGAGGATTTCGTGGCGGCACGATTGATCGACGGCAAAGCCTTGGCATTGCAAGTACGTGAGCGGTTGGCAACCGAATCAGCGGCACTCTTGGAGAAGACCGGGGTCAAGCCCGGCCTGGCGACAATTTTGGTGGGCGACGATCCCGCCTCGCATCTCTATGTGAAGAGCAAACAGAAAGCCTGCGATGCAGCAGGCATCTATATCGACGACCACAAATTGCCGGCGAGCACGACGCAAAACGAATTGCTGGCCTTGATCGAAAAGGAGAACGCCGATCCCAGAATCCACGGGATATTGGTTCAGTTGCCGCTCCCGAAGCATATCGACAGCAAAGTGGTGCTCGAAGCGGTGTCGCCCGATAAGGATGCAGACGGGTTTCATCCGTACAATTTCGGTAGGCTTGTCGAGGGGCATCCGGTGTTTGAAGCCTGTACACCGAAGGGCGTCATCAAGATGATCGAGTCCACGGGCGTGGGTATTGAAGGGAAGCGCGCCGTCGTATTGGGGCGAAGCAATATCGTCGGCAAGCCGCTGGCGCTCATGTTGCTTCAGCGCAATGCCACCGTGACGATTTGTCATTCTAAGACGAAGGATTTGCCCGCGGTCTGTCGCGAAGCCGAGTTGTTGCTCGTCGCAATCGGGAAGGCCAAGTTTGTTACGGCCGATATGGTGCGCGATGGGGCAGTCGTCATCGATGTGGGGACAAACAAAACTCCTGAGGGCAAATTGTGCGGCGATGTCGATTTTGAGCCGGTCAGCCAAAAAGCAGGCTGGATCAGTCCTGTGCCGGGAGGTGTAGGGCCGATGACGATAGCCATGCTGCTGGATAACACGGTGGAGTCTGCGAAGAGAGCGGCAGGAATGCTGTGAGTGGAGGGCAAGGCACACCATGAGTCGAGAGCCGCGGCGGTTGAAAGAGGTGCTCGATCAGGGACAGTTCGCTGTCACAATTGAGTACAATCCTCCCAAGGGAACCAACATCTCTGGCGTGCTAGAGAATGCCAAGCAGTTGGTGGGGCGCGTGCACGGGGTCAACGTGACGGACAATACGGCTGCCGTGGTTCGGGCCGGGTCTTTGTCTGTCTGCCGACTCCTCTACGAACTCGGCCATGATCCGGTCATGCAGATGACCTGCCGCGATCGGAATCGGATCGGGATACAGTCGGACCTTATGGGCGCCTCCATGCTCGGTATCCGCAATATTCTGTGCCTCACCGGGGACTATCCGACCGTCGGAGACCATAAAGAAGCAAAGCCGGTCTATGATCTGGATTCTGTCCAAGTCATGCAGCTCGTGCAAGGACTCAACAACGGGCGGGATATGGCCGGTAACAAGCTGGATGGCTCGACGGCATTTACCATCGGGGCTGCGGTGACTCCCGAGGCCGATCCACTGGGACCGATGCTTGCCAAGTTTGAAGTGAAGGTGAAAGCAGGCGCCCAATTTTTTCAGACGCAGGCAATTTACCATCCGGAGCAGTTTGCGTCCTTTATGAAAGCCGTTCGGCCCTTCAAGGCCAAAGTGCTGGCAGGCATTCTTGTCCTCCGGAATGCCAAGATGGCGGAATTCATGAATGCGAATATTCCCGGCGTGTCGGTTCCCCAGGAGATGATCGACGAACTCAGGGCGGCCGGCCCCGAGCGCGCAGAGGATGTGGGGGTGGGCATCGCGGTGCGGACAATTAAGGCGGTGCGGCCGCACTGCGACGGAGTTCATATTATGGCGATCAAGGCCACGCACCGGCTGGCTGAGATCATCACGAAAGCGGAAGTGGGATGATGACGATCCCCGAGTTTCAACGGCACAAGCGCGACAAGAAGAGGCTTATCGTCGTCACGGCTTATGATGCGCTGTTTACGCGCATCGTTGAACAGGCCGGCATTGAGGCCATCTTAGTCGGCGATTCGCTCGGTGTCGTCGTGCAGGGGAAGGCCAATACGCTTTCTGTGACGATGGACGACATGCTCTACCATACGAAGCTGGTGGCAGGGGCTGCTCAACAAGCACTCATCATCGGCGATATGCCGTTCATGTCCTATCAAGCCAGCCAGGAAGATGCGCTCCGCAATGCAGGACGATTTCTGCAGGCTGGAGCCCAGGCCATCAAGCTGGAAGGCGGTGCAGTGGTGGCCGATCGTGTCGCTGCGATGACCAGAATTGGCATTCCAGTGATGGGGCATCTCGGTATGACTCCCCAATCTGTTCATCGCTATGGCGGCTACAAAGTGCAGGGGAAAGAATCGGATCATGCACTGGCTTTGCTGAACGATGCCAAGGTCCTCGAAGCAGCCGGCGCCTTTGCGATCGTCCTCGAAGCGATTCCTGCCGAGCTGGCCAAGACTATTACGGAGCAATTGACCATTCCGACCATTGGAATCGGGGCCGGCCCTCACTGCGACGGCCAAATCCTGGTCCTCTATGACCTCCTCGGACTGTTCGACGATTTCGTGCCGAAGTTTGTCAAACCCTATGCCCATCTGAAGGCCGATACACTCCAAGCCCTTCGCCGTTATAAGGAAGAAGTTGAGGAAGGTAAGTTTCCGAGCGAATCGGAAAGCTATCATTGACCATTGGCAAGTCGTACACACCGACCCCTTCGTCCTCGCATTTTCCACGCTCTTCTCCTCTGTTGACGGGCTCGATGTCGCGCCTTGACGAACAACGGACAGTCTCGCCGAGGTTTGATAGACTGAGAGCCAGGCCGGTCATGGAAGCGAGGTAATGTGTGACGGAGTGGATCGAGTGGCTGCTCAGCAGTGAGTTCCGCAAATTCCTGCTCGATCACGATCTATTTTTCCCCTTGTTGTTTCTCGGGAGACTGATCGGGATTACGGCAATTGAGCTTTGGCGGCCAGCTCGAGAGGTGTCCTATCGCAAGGTGATTCTGAACGATCTGACGGTCTTCGTCGTCTTTCAGTTTGTCATCTTTCCGTCGGCGGGATACATCGACCGGTATATCGCCATCCGCCCCCAGCTGCCGGACACGATCCTGGCCATGCCACTTGTGGTACGCGTGCTGTGCTATCTCGTGATTGCCGACTTTGGCCATTATTGGATCCATCGCCTCATGCATACGGAGCATGTCTGGCGCATTCATAAATGGCATCATGCCCCGACCTACATGTATTGGCTGGCCGGGACGCGCACCACGGTGCCGCAACAGGTGCTTGTGAACCTGCCGTATATCTTCGCCTGGTCGTTCCTCGGGGGGGCTCCCTGGTGGATGGGATTGATGATCGGCGTGTTCAATTCCCTACAAAACGACTGGATGCATGTCAACGTGACGTGGCGATCCAATTGGCTGGAGTGGTTGATCGTGACGCCGAGGTATCACCACATTCATCATAGCGACAATCCCGCCCACTACAAGGCGAACCTTGCGGCGCTGTTTACCATCTGGGACCGATTATTCGGGACC
>DATHTZ010000330.1:0-5894 GCA_035462675.1 Nitrospiraceae bacterium
GCGCGCTGGAATGAAATCGGGAGACTGCTTGACCGCTTCACACCAGACGAATGCACGCGCTCCTTCGCCTCCTCAGGCGATGTACATACATAAACTGAAAATGCTCTAGACGTGTTGTTGGCGGAGGGGGCGAGATTTGAACTCGCGGACCCCTTGCGAGGTCTCCAGTTTTCAAGACTGGCACGTTCGACCACTCCGTCACCCCTCCATTATCATGCTTGACACGACCCGGAGCCCATTCGATTGCTCTTGGCGACGGGATAATACCCTTGAGTATCTCATTCTTTCTTGATCCGTTCCATCCCACCCATGAAGGGCCGCAACACTTCTGGAATGGTGATCGAGCCATCCGGTTGCTGATAGTTTTCAAGGATGGCTACGAGCGTGCGGCCGACGGCCAGCCCGGACCCATTGAGCGTATGAACAAACTCTGTTTTTGTCCCCTTCTTCTCGACGGTGCCTTTGTAGCGAATACTGGCCCGTCTGGCCTGAAATCCTTCAAAGTTGCTGCAGGAGGAGATCTCCCGATAGTGGTTTTGGGAAGGCAGCCACACTTCGATATCGTATGTCTTTGCCGCAGAGAATCCCATATCGCCAGTGCAGAGGGTGACGACTCGATAATGCAGTCCTAATGCCTGCAGGATTGCCTCGGCATGGCCGGTCAACCGCTCCAGTTCCTCATACGACTGTTCAGGCATTGTCAACACGACCAACTCCACTTTATTGAATTGGTGGAGGCGAATAAGCCCTCTGGTGTCTTTCCCATAGGATCCTGCCTCGCGGCGAAAACAGGGAGTATAGGCTACATACCTGATCGGCAGCACATTCTCGTTGAGGGTTTCGTCACGGTGGAGATTGGTCACAGGTACTTCTCCCGTTGGAATCAAGAAATAGTCTTCATCTCGTAGGCGAAAGAGATCCTCTTCGAATTTGGGTAATTGGCCGGTTGCAGTCATGCTTGATCGATTGACCAGGAATGGCGGCAGGACCTCTCGATAGCCATGTTGTGTCGTATGGATGTCGAGCATGTAGTTGATGAGGGCCCGTTCGAGTCGCGCGCCGGCCCCCGTCAGGACCGCAAATCGTGCGCCAGTAATTTTTGCCGCCCGGTCGAAATCCAGAATGCCGAGCGCTTCTCCGAGATCCGAATGGTTCTTGGCTGGTGCAGCCAACGTGGGAGGGGGTCCCCACCGCCGCGTCTCTGTATTGTTGCCTGCGTCTTTTCCTGCAGGGACCGATGCGTGTGGAAGATTCGGAATACGGAGATTCAGATCGGTTAGCGTCTCTTCGATACTTCGCAGTTCGTCTTCGATCGTCTTGATCCGTTCGCCGACGGCCTTCATGGCGGCCATAGAGCTATCCGCCGGCTGTTTCTCTCGCTTCAGCTTTGCAACCTCATCCGACCCTTTTCTCAGTTCGTGGCGAAGTTGCTCAACCTGGCCGATCAAGGCTCGACGTTGTTCGATCAGCGTGCGAATTCTATCCCATGGGACATCGGCGCCACGGGAGCCAAGCTGATCCAGGATGGCGTCTAAATTATCGCGGAGTGTGCGGAGATCATACATCGTAGAATGTTCCGTAAAACCGCTAAAATCTAGCATCGGGGTAGGGGTTAGTCAATCAATCGACCTATGCTATTCCTCCCCGGCACGCATGGGTAGCCCCGTTGACATGCGCGGGCGGATCGAGGACCATATTCCGATGCGCACAGTGATGAATCCACCTAATCCGTTTGAATCACAGCACCGGGATCTCCTGGAGCCTGCTCCCCATGTACAGCTGCACATGTTTGAGGATGCGACCCGTGAGATTCTCAGCCGGAATGACAGTCCCGATTTGCCGTTTCGATGGAGCCTCAATCCCTATCGGGGCTGTTTCCACGCCTGTGCCTATTGCTACGCCAGACCCACGCATGAGTATTGGGGATTCGGCGCTGGAACTGATTTCGAGTCCAAGATCATTGTGAAGCGGGAGGCCGCAACTTTGCTCCGCCGGACGTTCGAGAAACCCTCGTGGAAGGGCGAATTGATTCTGTTCTCGGGAAACACCGATTGTTACCAGCCGCTGGAAGCCTCGCTGGAGTTGACGCGATCCTGCCTGGAGGTCTGTGCGGAGTATCGGAGTCCGGTCGGGATTATCACGAAAGGGGTGTTGGTGTTGCGCGATCTGGACCTGCTGCGTCGACTGCATCAAGAGGCATCAATTTACGTGTATTTCAGCATACCGTTTTCAGATGATGAGGTGGCACGCAAGGTCGAACCCCAAGCGCCTTCCAGCAACAAACGGTTCGAGGCGATGGCGCTCTTGGCGAAGGCCGGAATTCCCACTGGGATCTCGCTGTCTCCGATCATTCCCGGCCTCAACGATGAGGATGTTCCTGATTTGTTGGCTCGAGCAAAACAAGCGGGGGCGGTAGAGGCGATGGCGACGTTGCTGCGTCTATCTGGCCCCGTGGAACCGATATTTATGGAACGAATGGCTACCGCGTTTCCAGATCGAATTGCCAAGATCACGAATCGGATTCGGGATGTGCGTGGCGGAGCGATCAGTGAAGGGGCCTTCTTTGAACGCCATCACGGGACCGGTCACTACTGGGCCGTGATCGAACAGTTGTTCGAAGTTTCTCGACGCAAGGCAGGATTGTCGGCGTTGCATGACAAAGCCGTTCCCGCCACGTTTCGCAGGCCGGGGGTCGAACAAACGGCGTTATTTTGACGTAAGACAGGGAAGGAAGGCTGGATGAAACATCAACCTGGTTTTCTCAAGTTGGTGGGTGCGGCACGAGCGCGAGTCAAGGAATGTACGGTGGCGCAGGCGAAGACCATGCTTGATCGCGGTGAGGTGATGCATTTTCTCGATGTGCGCGAGGACCGCGAGTTTTCGAAGGACCATGCGAGAGGCGCTCGTCATCTGGGAAAAGGTATTATTGAACGCGATGTGGAAACGCTCATTCCCAATAAAGAGCAGGCCATTCTGTTGTATTGCGGAGGCGGCTACCGGTCGGTCTTAGCCGCGGATGCGCTTCAACAAATGGGCTATACGAAAGTGGTGTCGATGGATGGAGGAATCACAGGCTGGCGGGATGCAGGCTATCCGATGGAGCATTGATGGGACCTCAGAGAGGCCGAGGTCCCATTCACATTGGATCACAGATTCACATAGCGTGTTCGGAAGGGTTATTTGCCGTTGGTCCGATCGAATTCCTTGATCACCTGGTCGGTTAAATCGATGGTGTCTTTGTTGTAGATCACAATCTTGACCGTTTGTTCGCTGCCCTTATCGACAACAAGAGCAAACCCGCCTTTTTCAGCCACGCTCTTCGTGGCTGAGGAAATTTTTTTCATATACTCATCGACCAATTCCTTCTGCTTCCCCTGCAGCTCCTGATTAAATTCCTGCGCGCGTTTCTGAAACTCTTGGACCTTTGCGCGGAACTGGGTCTCCTTTTCTTTTTTTTCGGTGTCGCTTAACTTCGACAGTTGCTCTTTGATCGTCTTCTCGGTATTGCGCAAGTCCTCTTCATCCCCAGACAACAATTTCTGTCTGGTCGATACATATTCCTTGAGCCCGTCCAAGGCTTTTTTCCCCGCTTTAGATTTCTCTAAGACAGCCTGAGGATCGACGACACCCATCTTGAAGGCCTCAGCAGCTTGTACAGCAGGAAGAGTTGCGAGTAACAAGATACCTGCTGCGACCAAGGGAAGGGTGATCCGCCTCAAGAAGATTCCCGTTGTATGCATAACACGCGCTCCTTGTTGGTAAATAAGGCAAACAGCGAAACTGGTGCGAGAATAGCCGTGGGGCCAGGCCCTGTCAAGGGACTGGGTTGTGCGGAGGTTAGAGGAAATATCGGCTGGTATCGAATTTGTATTCGGTGTTGTCGATCAAGCGGATAATGTTGTGTCGAAAATCTCCGGTCTCATCTTTCTCTGTCAGGTCTATCTCGAGCCCGTGATCGACCGAGTTTCCCTGCGGATCTGTGATGACTCGAATGAACGGTCGTTCGGCATTCGTCTTGTCTGCAGCCGGCTTGAGCACGACCGCCAATTCGTTTGTCTCCAGCATCACCAGGCTGCCGATGGGGATGATGCCGACACAGTTCACGAACAGCTTGAGCAGCACCGGGTCAAATGCCTTCCCTGACTTTGAAAGCATCATGTTCAATACTTTCGACGGAGACATGGGTTCACGTCGATAGACACGGGAGGAGGTCATGGCGTCGTAACAGTCTGCGATCGTGAGAATGCGGCCGGTCAGTGAGAGTGTCCAGGGTACGGTAAGTTTCGGATATCCGGAGAAATCCAGGTTCATATGGTGTTCGAAGGAGGCTGCCGCCATGCGGCCCGGTAGATTCGTGACACCTCTCATTTTCGAAAGACTCAGCACTCCCTCGGTGGGGTGATTGCGCATGGCCACCCAGTCTTCATCGGTAAACTCGCCCGGTTTATTCAGAACTTCCATAGGAATGGTGGATTTGCCCATGTCATGGAAGAGCGCCGCAAGACCCAGGTCGGCTAGTTCCACTTTGGGATAGCCGGCGCGGTTGGCCAGCGCAATGGACAGCAACGATACATTGACCGAATGGTTATGTGTGTACTGATCGTGGCATCGAAGAGTCGTGAGACCGAGGACCGCAGCTTCATCATCCGCCATGAGGTCGATGATGTTTTGGATCGCTCGCTTGGCCTGTTTAAAACTGACCGTTCCTCCCTCACGGGCTGATTGCGTCAGGGTTCCGAGTGATCCTCCCACTTTGGCATAAGCGTTCCTGGTGTTCGCTTTTCGTTGTATTTTTGGAGCGGCACTTTCTGTGCCGTCCGGTCCCGGATTCCCCGCCGTTCCGGGTCCCGTGTTTCCCGCCGTTCCGGGTCCTTTTCGAATTTGCAGCTGCCGTTGTTCTTCTAGGTCAATGCCGGCGATGCCCCGTGCTCTGATTTCTTTCTGAAGGTCTTCGATGGTTTTGTTAGCAGGGTCAAAGCTGACAAAGAGCGCAGCAAACTCACGTAGATCCTTTGACTCCGCGGCTAAAGCGAATGTTATTCCCCCGATCTTCCATGTGTTCAAGACGTCGATGATACTGGTGGCCACGGCCATCTGCTGTGCGTTCACTTTCAAGTGACTATCCCCGAGAAACAAAAAATCGTTCTGCAGGCGGAGTGTGACCGGTTGGTCGTGTGCCATGGTCTTGATCAGGGTCAGCATCGTATCGACGGGTTTATCCAGTGCTGCGTTGGTGCGGTCATAGATGCGGGAGGTCTTAATCAAGACGTTCAACTGTGTGACCAGTTGAATTCCCAGCATGACCATCTGCTGGTCAAGGATGTCCCTAGCCTCCGACCCATGGGCAATTTTCTGAGACAGGGACTTTTCATGGGTCAGGATCGGCTGAACCTGTTCATCCTCGATCGGGGTCTCTTTGATCTTGCTGTCACTCACGGCAAAGGCTCCTTACTATGATGCAGTCTGCTTCAGATGCTGCTGTCGTTGGGCTTGGGCGAGTGCAGCGGTACAGGCTTGTCTTACGGCGGCGCCACCTCTTTTCTGACCCAGTTCAAGGGTGATGAGGGCGGCAGGGGTGGGCAATTTCCCCAATGTCTCAGCGGCGAGGGCGGCAAGCTCATCCTTTTTCTTGCGGTGAGTCCAGGACCGTTCCGTGATCAAACTTTCAAAGAACGGAATGACCTCATCGCGGCTGGTGATGCGCATGGCTTGGAACACCGCGCGTTTTTCACCGAAGATTCGCTCCATGAATGTGTCCGCCGATACGAGGGGCGACCAAGCGGAATAAGGAGCCTTATATTGACCGGTCATGAGCAGCTTAAGTGCCGCAAACCGGATCGACTCCTCGGTATCATTCAAGAACGCGATCAGTTTTATCCCGTTCCCGCTGGGAC
>DATHTZ010000331.1:0-7861 GCA_035462675.1 Nitrospiraceae bacterium
GTAGTGGAGATCATGTCGTTGCTAAGCCTATGACAGACATTGAGATTAATCGGTCAGTGAAGGCGCGTCCAATTCAGGATGTCGCTGATCAGCTTGGCATACAGGCCAGCGAGCTATTTCCTTACGGAACGCTGAAGGCGAAGATCTCGCTTGACGTACTTGAGCGGCTTCATGCTGCACCGCTCGGTAGGTATGTACTCGTGACCGCTATCAATCCGACTCCACTTGGGGAAGGTAAGACGACAACGTCCATTGGGCTTGCCATGGGTCTCTCACGCCTCGGCCATCGAACGGCTGTCACGCTTCGCCAGCCTTCCTTGGGGCCGGTGTTTGGGATCAAAGGTGGAGGAACTGGAGGAGGAAGGGCGCAAGTCCTTCCGATGGAAGATATCAATCTCCACTTGACCGGCGATGCCCATGCGGTATCCGCCAGTCACAATCTCTTGTCAGCATTTGTTGATAATCATTTGTTTCATGGGAATGCACTTCAGGTGGATCCAAATCGGATCACCTGGCCACGGACGTTGGGAGTCAGCGATCGGGCGTTACGGCAGATCTCGCTGGGAGAAGGGGTTGCGGGTCGTACGGGGCAGTTTGTGATTACCGAAGCATCCGAAGTCATGGCGATGCTCGCATTGGCATCGAGTCAAGCCGACCTACGACACAGGCTCGGGCAGATCGTCGTTGGGTTTACAACGGATGGTAAGCCAGTGCGGGCAGAAGAGTTTGGATGTGCCGGTTCCATGGCAGTCTTGCTCAGGGAAGCGTTGTTGCCGAACTTAGTTCAGACGCTGGAGGGAACTGCGGCGTTTGTACATACTGGTCCATTCGGTAATATCGCCCACGGGAATTGTTCGATCCTTTCCGATGCCATTGCCTTGCGTTGTGCAGACTATGTCGTTACGGAGGCTGGATTTGGGAGCGACCTCGGGGCAGAGAAATTTTTCAATATCAAGTGTCGCCTCTCAGGATTCAAGCCGGCAGCGGCTGTGGTGGTCGCGACGCTTCGTGCACTCAAGCTTCACGGTGGCGGAGGAGCAGTCAAGGTTGGAACGTCGCTTCCAGTAGGGCTTACTGGGCCTAATCAGGAGGCATTAGTAAAAGGCTTTGCGAACCTGGAGCAGCATATTGCGAATGTGAAAGCCCACGGGGTACCCGTGGTGGTAGCGGTCAATGCGTTTATCGATGACCCGGTAGCTGAGCTGGAATGGGTGAGAGAACGATCCCGAGAGGTTGGCGCGGTGGATGCAGCGGTCTCAACCCATTGGGCTGATGGCGGCAAAGGGGCCGAAGAGTTGGCGAAGACTGTGGTCAGAACCACAGAGAAACCGTCGACATTCAGGCATTTATATGACGCCACCTGGCCGATCAAGAAGAAAATCGCGACCATTGCCACGCAGATGTATGGGGCCTCGGCCGTGTCGTTCGACGCACAAGCGGAACTAGACATCGAGGCGGCGCAGCAGCTCGGACTCGACCGGCTGCCCATCTGTATGGCCAAGACGCCGTTATCACTGTCGCACGACCCAGCGTTGAAGGGGCGCCCATCCGGGTTTACGCTGCCGATCAAGGAAGTGCGAATACTCGCAGGGGCTGGGTTCCTGACAGCAGTCTGCTCAGGCATTCAACTCATGCCTGGGCTGCCTAAGAAACCGGCAGGGGAACACATTGGAATCGACCCAGGTACGGGCGAGATTGTGGGGCTGTCCTGAAGGCTAGCGCTGCTTAAGATAGCGGAAGAATTCTGAATCTGGACTCATCACCAAGGTGGACTTGTCTTTGAATGTTTTCTTATAGGCTTCCATCGAGCGAGTAAACTCAAAAAAATGAGTATCCTGCCGGTAGGCGTCAGCATAGACCTTAAAGGCCTTTGCATCCCCCGAGCCTCGAAGTTCCTCCGATTCCTTGTACGCCTGAGCCAGAATAATCTCGCGATCTTTTTCCGCCTCTGAACGAATTTTTTGTGCTTCCTCAGCGCCTTCTGCACGGTATTGCTTCGCTTGCCGTTCCCGCTCAGCTTGCATCCTGGCGAACACGGCCTTTTCATTCTGCTCAGGAAGGTCGGCGCGTTTGATTCTGACGTCCTGAATCTCGATCCCATAGGCGGACGCTTTCTCATTTGACCGTTGGGTGACAATTTTCATGAGATCGGCTCGGTGATCCGCGACGATTTCCAGAAGGTCATGGCGCCCGAGTTCGACCCGGAGTTCAGAATAAATAATGTCGTTCAGTCGTTGCAGCGCTCCCCGTTGGGTTTGAAAGTTCTGATAGACCTTGAGTGGGTCGACAATCCGCCATTTGGCGTAATTGTCAAGAAGGAGGGTCTTCTTGTCTTGGGTGATCACATCTTGCGCATCTGAGTCGTAGTCCAGTAGACGCTTATCGAAGTAGGTGACCTCCTGAATAAACGGTATTTTTACATAGAGCCCTGGCTCCGTGATATTGCGAACAGGCTTCCCGAGTTGGACCACGATCGCATTCTGGATAATATCCACGGTGAAGAGCGGTGAGGCCCCCAGGAAAAACAATCCGATGACGACCACCACGAGTGCAATGATGAACCCCTGCTTGGTCATGGTTTGCGGTCCTCAGTGGCGGTGCTGGTCATGGGTTTGTGACGATCGAGGGGAAGGTAAGGAAGCATACGGTCGGCTGCCTTGCCATCAATGATGATCTTCTCAACATTCGGCAGGATCTCTTCCATGGTTTCGATATAGATTCGCTTGCTGATGATGTCTTTGGCTTGATTGTATTCTTTCAAAGTAGCCAGAAAACGGTTGGCCTCACCTTCGGCACGATTCAGTCGCGCCTGGGCGTTGCCTTTGGCCTGGTTCACCACCTGAGCGGCTTCGCCTTGGGCTCTGGGGAGAATGTCGTTGCGGTAGCTCTGAGACTGATTGATGAGTTTCTCTCGATCTTCTTTCGCATTCGTTACGTCTTTGAACGCAGCCGCCACGGCTTCGGGAGGACTGACGTCCTGGAGTTGGATGGCTGCGATCTGGACACCGCCTTGATACTGGTCGAGAAGGGATTGCAAGAGTATCTGCGTATCTTGCTGGATCTGGGCTTTGCCGGTCGTCAACGCCTCGTCGATCTTGCCCTTACCGACTACTTCCCGCATGGAGGCCTCGGCAGCTTTACCGATCGTCTCATTGATCTCTGCGACGTTAAAAAGGTAGTTCGCAGATTCTTTAATCTTGTATTGCACGATGAATTCGATGGCTAAGATGTTCATGTCGCCAGTGAGCATCAGGGCTTCTTGCGCCAGCATCTGCTGGCGGCCTTGCCGATCTGTGCGGAAGCCGACCTCGATACGGTGGAGTTTTTGGACTTTTGGCTGCAGGACGGTTTCGACAAAGGGGATTTTGCCGTGGGGGCCGGGTCCCACGGTTCGGACAGGGGCGCCAAATCGCTTGACGACGCCCTCCTCATCCGGAGCGACGATAAAAGCACTATTCCAAGCAAGAAAGACAAGTAGCCCTGCTAAGGCGACGTTTCTGAACCCGCTTGAAGGCATCAGATTCTTGAATGAGGGTAACAGATTCTTGAATTGCGACTGGGCCTGCCTGAGGGCATCCTCAAGCGGGTCGCTTTTCTTACTCCAAGGATCTTTAGGGTCCCAGACCATGCGAAATATCCGGTTGAAGATAATTACGAGAGAATCTCTATACTCTTCACCTTAGCAGACTACCTAGAAGCGACGCAATCACGATAATCTACAGTTGACCCATCATGAATTCTTGATGTGCAAAAGAGGAAGTCTGCGTTGTGGGATAAAACTGAGCCAAAATAGCCGAACTGTGCCCACACTTGCAGCTGAGATAGATCCGGAGGGACAGCTTCGGGTTTTCAACCTCGTGCGCGATGAAGTTTCGGTCAAGAATTGAGCCTTCCTTCGCACGATCACCGCATGATTGCTATCAAGTCGAATTAGCGGGCTACATCGAGTAGCACATCTTTGACTGCCTTCCGTCCCTCCTTGGAGAGATAGTTGATTGTAACTCTCTCTCCAGGAGATCGGGACAAGATATCACGGTCATAGGTGTACTCATGCTCGGTTAAGTAATTACCATTGATGCTCACGAGCCGGTCACCCGGTTGAAGGCCTATATTTTCCGCTGCGGATCCTGGAATCACAGTTTTCACATTCCAATCTTTCGAAAGCTCAACTCCTAACCCTGCTTTCGCTGCACGACAGGCCAGGCCAAACAGATATGGATTCTTAACATCGTCAGCGATGGGAATTCCAGCGCCATACTCCGCAAAGTGAGGGGTGCTATTGTCCTCAATCTCCTTGTGACCAGTAACGAGTACGAAGTCGGCTCCAACCTTGGCCCCTTCGAGTTTCAAACTGTTCTCGAGCGCTTCCCGTGTTGTGTAAGGATCTCCTTTGGCCGACAATTTCGCGAGACGCACACAGCTTTTGGAAGGTCTCACTCCTTGTTTGATGAGAGAGACGGCAGATGGACCTGTGGGCTCGAGTGAGCCCACAGCAAGCCCTGGTGGCAACATTTTGTGACGGACCGCCGTGATTCCTCCACAGCCAGATGTTACAAGGACCAAAACCACAGAGACGAAGACGAAGGTATGGGGACGGCTCATTCGGGGCACCTCCTTCACGGCAATGCATCACTCTGACAAATACGGATCTCGTCTAGTTATTTCTCGTTCTTCTTGGAGGGCTTCTGCCGCAGCTGTGTCTCCAAAGAAGCCATCCGATCCTCAAGGTGCTTGATCATTTCCAGTAGTTTGACCTGTGAACCCTCAGCTGGGCTGCTTGGGGCCACTGAGGCAACAGAGGCAGGCGCGAACGAACGCGCATCAGTGGATTGTTTCTCGATCTTCTCGGCCAACGCACGATTCGTCTGTTCGAGTTCCGCAACGCGCCGCTTGAGTTCGGCGATCGCCTGACCTTCCCTCTTCCCCATCGTCGCCTGTTGCAGGGCGTCGTGGATTTCCGTTTCGCGTTTCTGAAGGTCGGCATTTGCGATGAGGAATGGTTGATAGGCGATAGCCAGAGTTCGCTCGGGGTATCCGAACAACTGCATGCCCCGTAGCTCCATCGCAAAACGTGGGTCATCGAAAAAAATCACAAAGTCTTGTTCGCCTACCGACAACGTCGGATGGTCGTGTACATAGTGAGTGGTCTCGCGCACGTCATGCAACCGATCGGTGGAGCCGACCTCAGATTCGACGGCAACGACCGGATGCCGGAAATTCGACACCGTGAAGTAGAACAGGTCCTTTCGAACGAACAATTTCCCAGAAGTTGTTTGCGCTCGCGTTCCACTCGTCATGGTCGCAACATAAAAAACGACCTCCTCTCGAGAGGTTGCCTGTGCGAGGGCTTGTTGGATCGGACCAACAAGGAGATTCAGATGCTCCTTGTCGAAGAGTCTCGGAGTGCCCGGTTCGCCGGTTAGAGATCTCAGCAAGCCGACTTTCGGTCTGGCTGAAACCGAGGTGAGAAGAATCCGCACTTGCTCATTGGTCAAGGCAACCGGATGAGCATTGCGCTCGATGCTATTTGAGCCAAACATCTCTTCGACAGGCTCGAGGATCACGGCGCCGGCAGGACTGTCGTAGATGGTTTGTCTCAATGGCTTCACATCGGCACAGCCTGTGGCGATCATTATCGCAAAGCCGAAGAGAAACCCAAATCGCCAGACGGGAAGGGTACCGAGCAGTGAGCAGGCTATACATGACGGGTTCATGGCAATCACTTATGTTGGCAAAAGCAATGACGTCCGGACCAGCGAGGCCCGATAGTCGCATCCGTTGCGAATTCTTTTCAGGCCTTGTTTATCGGAATGAAACTCAACGTTTCTCTGAAATCGTGTAGAGCCCAAATCTTGCGAATTCCGGCACGGGTCCCCTTGTAGTACGGAATCGTCGTGTCCGGATCGACGTAGTCGGTGGTGAGGCTGTTGAGCCAGCCCTTCGGATGCTCAAATAGCATGAATACATGACCGGGCCGATTGGAGTCTATCACCACCGCCATCGCGGTCACAGTCCCATAGGGATTGAACAATTCAAGTAGATCGCCGTTGGTGACGGCCAGTGTGCGCGCGTCCTCCGGATGAATCTCCACATATGGCAAGGGTTCGCGGCCGATCACAAGCGGTTTGCGCGCGTCGTCGTAGAGCGTCTGCCATCCGTGGTTGGCGCGTCCATTGTTGACCCAGAAGGGATAGCGAGGATCATTCATGAGCTGCTGAACCTGAGCAGGAAATCCCGGCCACGAAGCCGGGATGAATCTGAATTTCCCGCCGTTCTCGTAGAGCCGCGTCGTCCCCACCGGCAGGCCATTCGTGATCTGTTTGACCGGAGTTTGCACGCCGTTGGTGCCGAGCGTGCGCAGCATGGCATAGGTTGTCTCGCCGTAGTCTTCCTGCGCGCCTTTGACGCCGACTGACGCTGCGCGGAAGACCTCCTCATCGGTCTTCCAATCGAATCCTGCGAACCGGTCGGCCATGTCTGTCTTGCCTTCGGCGCGATACAGCGACTCGATCTTCTGCGCCATCATGGTCATGATTTTCCAGTCGGGTTCTGCCACGCCAGGCGCATCCATAAACTTTTGGTAGAGCCGAAGCCGGCGCTCGCCGTTAATGGACGTGAGATTCATCTCGCCCCACTGCGCAGCGGGAAGAACAAGATGCGCGTGCTTGGCGGTCTCGATGGGGTAGATATCCTGGACGATCAAGAACAATCCCCCTGCTTCAACCGCCTTCAGGATGGCCGTCGCTTTTTCTTGTGTCGTAGCTCCGGTGGTCTGATTCAAAGCCTCGTTGACGAACGCAGTGCGCCGGGCAATCGAAAGCCGGAATTGCTGGGCGTTCAGCGTGCCGCCGACGGGGTTGCAGCCAGCTACCCAGAAGACCTTTGAAACTCCGTCTTTGATGGCCACTTCGTCAACATTTACCGATGGCCGTTTCCCTGGATATCCAGGTCGGCTATAGCCCTCTTGGTGCCCTCCAAGACGACCGCACCCTGTGCCTGGTTTCCCGAGGTTCCCGGTCAACAGCGCCAGATCCACCACCGACGCGACATTCTCATAATTCTTCAGTCCCCAGATCAATCCTTTCTCATAGAGGATGATCGAGCGCCGTCTGGCTATTTCGGTCTTCGGCTTGGCGATCCATTCGGCCGCCTGCATGAGCTGGTCTTTCGCAATCCCGGTGACGCGAACGGCGTCATCGAGATCCTGGGTCAGGTTCATAGCCTTAAAGGCATCGAAGTTGTCGGTCCGGTTCGCGATAAAGGCCCGATCGTGCCATCCCTGTTCGTAGACGATCCGTGCGAGGGCATTCAGCAACGCAATGTCGGTCCCGTTATGGATTTGGAGATGCAGCACATTGCTCTTCCCGGCCGCCGCTTCGGCGATGGCTACGGTGGACGTTCGCCGTGGGTCTACGATGATCATTTTCCCTGGCTGGTGCGGTTCCTCGGGCAACAGTTTCTGCTTCTTGGGCATAGTCACGCCGGAGAGATTCGGCAGCATGTGTTCCAGGAAATAAATAGATTGGGTCTCGTACGAATTGGCGCCGATCAATAAGATTGTGTCTGCCAATTCGGCATCGAGGTAGGCCGATGGCAGGGCGGCCACACCGGCATCGCCTGAGGCGAACACTTCACTATTGTAGGCCGGACGGTTGTGGATCGACGCCATCTGTGTACCGATGCCGGTAAAGAAAAACTTGCCGACGGCCCAGTTGTTTTCGAATCCCCCGCCGCCTCCGCCATGGTCGAAGAACTTCATGGCTATGGCATCGGGTCCCCACTTGTCGAGGCTCGTCTTGATCACGTGTGCTCCGAGTTCGATCGCCTCTTCCCAGGTCGTTGGTAGTTGGTTGCCGCCTCG
>DATHTZ010000332.1:0-5358 GCA_035462675.1 Nitrospiraceae bacterium
GTAGGGGCCGGCGAGAGTCACTCCAATGCGGTGAAAGGCCAGTAAGGTCGCCTTCAGGTCATGGACCACCTTGGTTCTAGCGGAATCGTGCAGCAACGCAATGATGGGCCGCATGTACGTTCGAACGTCGAGAGGAATGAACGCGGTCTTCTCTCCAATCGAAAGTGCGATTCCCTGCACATCCGCCTGCACACCTGGCCCAGGGGAGAGCAGACATTGCAAGCCGAGGGCGCCGCTCTTCGGTAATTCCTCCACAAATCGCTGTGCGGACGGTTCATCCTGAACGATCTCCGTCTCAACCGCATTCGCCTCAGCCTGCGTGAACGATGGCTGAAATGATTTGAGGAGTGTGGTGAACCCCAGCTCGCGCAACAGATCGGTGAGCTGGTCCTGATGCGGAGGCTTCAGATAATAGGTTGCGGCATCGAATGTGACGGGACTATCCACTTCAATGGTCGCCAGCCGCCGGCTGAGGCGGGCATTGTCCGCCTGGTCGATCAGCAGGGCCTTGATCCGAGGCGGCGCGACTTCCTCCACTCGGCGTAAGAGTTCTTCTATCGTGCCGAACTGGGCGATCAGCTTCATCGCCGTCTTCTCGCCGATGCCCTTCACGCCGGGAATATTGTCTGTCGCGTCGCCCATGAGTCCCATGATCTCTACGACGCGCGCCGGCTCTACGCCGAAACGTTCGAGGCACTCCGCTTCGCCAAGCCACTTGTCTTTCACCGGATCGTACATGCGCACGTGAGGCGTCAGGA
This sequence comes from Nitrospiraceae bacterium, assembly GCA_035462675.1. GTDB lineage: Bacteria > Nitrospirota > Nitrospiria > Nitrospirales > Nitrospiraceae > Palsa-1315. The sequence continues at coordinate 759 of DATHTZ010000332.1, forward strand.
GTTGGAACATGTCCTTGTCGCCGGTGACAATGACGACGTCGAAGCCGGCCTGTTCGGCCTGGTGCGCAAGCGTGCCGATCAAATCGTCCGCCTCGTAGCCGGCTTGCCGGACGGCAGGAATGTTGAGGGCATCCACCACGCGATGGATGTAGGGAATCTGGGCGCTCATGCCTTCCGGCATCGGCGGCCGCTGCGCCTTGTAGGCCGTGAACTCCGCGTGGCGCAACGTCGGACCCTTTTCGTCAAACGCCACGACGAGGCCATCCGGCTTCCGTTCACGAATGATCTTCAGCAACATCGTTGTGAACCCGAGGATGGCGTTGGTCTGGAGGCCTTGGGAATTATTCAGGGCCGGCAGGGCAAAAAACGCACGATAGATATAGGCGCTCCCATCGATCAGGTAGAGCGTCTTACGGCTGGACTCGGTGGTCGGCATGATGCGGGCTATGGGCCAGGGGCCAATGTCAGAGGCGGTTTATCAAACTTACGGCGCATGTTGTTAATGACACCCAGCAGGGTCGGCTGGCCGACCATTTTGGCCTCGATCTCACGCTTTCCGGGGAAATCCATGAGCGAGATTCCAATCAGCATTGTCAGTAGGCCCTGCCCCGGCAAAAAGAGCATGGCAAAGCCGGCCACGAGGAACACGACGCCGACGACGTTCTTGACGATCAGCCCGGACAAGCGCAGAACTGGATGATGGTCTTTCATCCAATGGCGGGGAGTACGCGTGTCAAAGTAGTCGGCCGGCAAACGGACCAGAATCATCGGGATGGCAATCAGAGAACCGACAAAACCGATGGCCGATGCCACGGTGAGTCCGATGAGTACATCGACCGGAATCCATTGCTGGACTGTTGCAAATAAGTCATCCATGCACCGCGCATCCTAGCATGCGACCTGGAGGCACTCAAGCCAACGCCTGAGCGGCATCGTGTGTTTACGGGGTGTTTCTCAACGGGCTATAATCTTTCTACTATGGCGCCTCGTTCGCCCTTTACACTTTGGATCAGCACCGTAGTAGGAATCGCGGGTCTGGGCATGGGACTCCTTACCTATCCTTCCATAGTCAGCGCCTCCGATGATCTTCGTATCGAGATGACGAAGAAAGGCCCGGGCAAGCAGGTTGTCATCACGCAGGGGACACGCGAGTGGTTCATGCTGATCGAGGTGACACCTGAGAATTCCGTGGTCCTACGACAGGAGAAAGAGCACGATACGTATCTTGTGGACGAAAGTGAAACGCATGACCGTCCCATGACCTCGGGCGAAGTCGATGCGGCCATTACCGATTATGTGAACAGCGTCAAGACGCGCGCGACAAAGGAGTAGCTACCGACCATGCCGGCTCAACACAAGTTCGTCATCTTCGCCCATCACGCCACCTACGACACGCTGCACCAGGTCGCGACCCTTGGACTCACTGCCGCGGCGATGGGAAAGGACGTGATCGTGATCTTATTGTTCTGGACGATCAAGAAACTGGCCGAGGGCAAGATCGACCAGATAGACTTTCCCCCTGAGTATGCCGCTTCCGCCGACGAAGTGACACGGCTTTTGAAGGAAAAGAAGGTGCCGAAGATTTCCGACATGTTTCAGGACGCGAAACAGGTCGGAAGGTTTCGTCTGATCGCCTGCAGCGCGGGCCTGGAATACATGGGTGTGGACAGTGCCGACGTCGAAAAGAACGTTGACGAAGTCATGGGATTACCGGCCATTATTGCGCTTACCTCCGATGCGGAAACGAAGCTGTTCATCTAGCGGGATGCTGAAAAATCCCGCCAGCTTCGTTCTCACCTCGAAAGCATCCTCAACGTAGCCAAAGGGGCTATGCCTCCGGTACTTTCATCGGCTGTGGCCTTGCTGACGGCATTTTCGAGCATCCCGCGCATCGATTGCGCCCTTACCCCTCACGCCTAACGTGACCTTTTCACTCCCACCCGACCACAGTATTCGGTGAGTTTGCACCGGCTGCAGAAGGGCGAAACTGGTTGGCAGAGGTTCTGCCCGTAGGGGACAAGCAAATCATTGAAGGTGATCCAATGAGGCGTCGGCAATTTCCGGCGTAGCGCCTGTTCAGTTTCTTCTGGTGTCTTCGTTTTCACGTAGCCCCAGCGATTGCTGATCCGGTGCACGTGAATATCCACACAGATCCCTGGCTTGCCATAACCGACCGTCACCACCAAGTTCGCCGTTTTCCGGCCGACCCCCGACAGCGTAACCAACTCCTCGATAGAGTCGGGAACCGTACCTCCATAGACATCCAGAAGGCGCCGGCAAATGGCATGAATGGATTTGGCTTTCGTCCGGTAGAATCCGACCGGATAGATGGCGCGCTCGATCTTCCGGAGCGGAAGAGTCAGCATGGTGGCAGGCTGATGCGCCAGCGCGAATAGCCTGGCACTGGCTTCACTGGTCGTCTTATCTTTGGTCCGGAGGCTGAGGAGGCACGAGATGAGGATGCGGAAGGGATCCCGGTTCGACTCGCGCGCTACTATGCCGACGACCGGCTCCTCCCACTGCCGAATCTCGCGCTTCACAATTCGAAGCGCGTCAGTGATCTGGTCCTGGCGCATGGATGAGGAAGAGATCTGAAGGCCTTGGGAGAAATACAGTCGACAGAACGGGCGAGTCCGTGGAAGGACGCTTACTCTGGCTTACGTTTCGACAACCACTTTTGACGTCGTCGCTGCGCTTCGCGCTGCTTGGCTTTCTTCCTGACACTCGGCTTTTCGTAAAACCGCCGACGCTTTAATTCGCGGAAGAGCCCTTCCCCCGCGAGTTTTTTCTTGGCAACTTTGAGAGCTTTCTCGACGTTATTATTGAAGACTTTGATTTCCATTCTTCCCGTCTGTCTACTTTCCCAGGCAATGCCTGTACAGGTTTTTTTCTTGCGCCGGATCCACCCCGACTAGGGGGCGTAATGTAACATAGCCCCCTGAGTTCCTCAAGGCGGATTGTCATTTGCTGAATACGGTCGAAAAGTGAAGACTTAAGCCGTTGATTGTGCTGAATTTTTATATTTTCTGCGACCGTGTGGCGCCCTGCATCGGCTGCCGCAATTGCCAACACTAGCCCAACAGTGAGATCGGAGCGAACCCGTGGCTTCACCCCTGACGAGCAGGCATGAAGAAGTGCTCCGGCCTCCGTCGCCTGTTCGGCGATTTCAAGCGGAATCTCCGTCGCCAGATGGAGCGCAGATGACAAGACAGCGGGACGAGTTCGATCTGTCTTCACGAGCTTTGTTGCCTGGATAAATCGCTGATAGGCATTGCCATCCTCTTGCATGAGATCGCGAAGCCGTCGACCAATTTCACTCAGCCGATGCTCCACGCCTCGTTGCTGGCTGAGGCGCGCCCCCATAATCCCCAGCGATGCCGCGAGGGCGCCCACCAAGGATGCGGCCGTGCCGCCGGCTGGAATCGGAGTCGCCGCGGCTACCGCGTCCAAAAAATCTGCGAGGGATTGTGTGTCCCAGTCGACCGGCTCCTGTTCGCGAGGTGGGACCTGCCGTCGTGCGGACTCACCTAGTAGCTGAGTCTCCAATCTCATTTCCAACACTTGCGTTACATCGAACTGTTCGAATATCAGACTATGCCCGGCAGCCTGAATCAGCGCCGCTTGGGGCACAAGTCCGACTACTTCGCTCCCCGCGACCTCCACGCCTTGCTCGGCTGCGCGGGCTCGGACCGCTTCAAACGCCACATGGAGAGGCGTGATCACATAATCGGTGAGATTCATGGCGACCTGAACCAATTGTCGACTGGCTAACTCTACGCCGATGGCTTTGAGATGGGGCAACCCTCCGTTCGATTGACGAATGTCTTTCGCGATGGATCGGGCCAGCGCCAGATCCGTCGAACGGAGATTCACATTAAACGCGATCAAGGGAGGCCGCGCACCGATCACCACGGCGCCGGCCGTCTTATGGAGATGGGGGGGGCCACAATCCGGTGCCCAGTCCGGATCGGAATCCATGCGGAAGGCAAGGCCTTGAAGCCCTCCCCGACGGACCGATTCGAGGGGGGCATGATCGCGGTGTATGGCCGCTTGTTCGTAGAGAAAGACCGGGATCTCCAGCTCTGTTCCTACCCGTTGCCCCACCCGCTTCGCCAGATGAATACAATCCTGCATCGTCGCGCCGCGCAACGGCACGAAGGGCACGACATCCGTAGCCCCCACCCGCGGATGGACACCCTTGTGTTTCCGGAGATCAATAAGATCGGTCGCTACACGAATGGCGCAAAAGGCCGCTTCAACGACGGCATCTGGCTCGCCGGCAAAGCTCAAGACGGAACGATGGTGATCCCGATCCATCGTCTGGTCCAACAGCCAGACCCCTGGTACGGATTCCACGGCCTGTGCCAGGGCATGCACCGTCGTCTGGTTTCGTCCTTCACTGAAGTTCGGCACACACTCGACGATTCGATCCACGTACTGCCCCATCAAAAATCAAAACAGAGAAGCCGGAGGTCTGATTATCATCCCTCCGGCTTCTCTCCGCAAAGTCCCTGTCTGAACGGTTACTTTGTTTTTCTCACAAACGCTTTATAGATCGTTCCCGACTTCGTCTGTTCTTCTTCGAGCCCGACCATCTGAT
>DATHTZ010000333.1:0-2617 GCA_035462675.1 Nitrospiraceae bacterium
GTTATATTTAGAAGGAAACCGCCAGTGGTACGGTAGCTGATCCATCCTGACGTTGGTGTGAAAAGCTATGAGTCTTCACCCCTCCACGAAAGCGGCTACTACAATCTCCAGGCTACGGCTCTTAGTCCTTTCGGAGGTTGACGACTGGGATTTTGGCCGGCAAGTGAAAGCCAGCGGACATGATATTGTCGCCTGGGCTCGCCCTATCTGGAAACGAGGCCCAAAAGGTGGCGGCTTTGGTTATGCGATCAGGACCATCGTCAGAGCGATGTGGTGCCGATCCAAGCCGATACGGGCGATTACACCTCGGTTCGACGCCTGGCGTTGGCTCGATAAGGAAAAGATCCAGCGCATCACGTCCCCCAACGTGAACTCTCCCACATTTGTGGAGTATGTGAAGTGCTTGAACATCGATCTGATCGTGGTCTTTTTCTTCCCTCAGATTTTAAAGACGGCCTTGCTTCAAACTCCTCGGTTAGGGGTCCTAAACTGTCATCCTTCACTGCTCCCTCGTTATGGAGGGCCACATCCGGCATTTTGGATGCTCAAGAACGGGGAATCGGTTGCAGGGGTGACCGTTCATGTCATGACGGAAAAGATCGATGCAGGGGATATTATCGTCCAACAAGAACTGATTGTCGGAGAGAGCGAGAATGCGGGGCAACTGACGCAGCGTCAACACCATGCGGCAGCGGCGCTTCTGACAGAAGCTGTCAATGCCATGGCGCGAGGAACCCTCAACCCCAAGCCGCAAAATATCGCGGAACGCACCTATTTTGGAAAGAAGAAAGCCGCCGACACCGTTCTTGATTGGAACGGGTCTGCGAGACAAATTGCCAATCTATGGCGCGCCGTACAACCCTACGAGCCTCTTGCAGCCTGTCTCAATGGCACCACTATCAAGATTTACGATGCGCAACCTCAAGAGGGGCCTCCGTCAGGGAGAGTTCCAGGAGAAATCATGGCCAAGCGATCGGGGAGACTCCTTGTGCAGACCGGCAACGGATATCTCGAAATACGATCCTATGAAATCGTCCCGTTTCACGGTTGGATCAATCGTATTCTTCAAGGGTTCATGCTGTCCGTCGGCAGCCGTTTCGATCTTGCCCCGTCGCCCATAGGGCTCACCTCTAAAGCAGCCTCATAGCACGGGATGCCAACCAGTAGGAATGCCTTCGTGTATGTGTTACCCGAACAAGCATCTAGAATTGTGATTGTCCTTCTCTTGGTCACACTGAATATCACGTCGGCGATATCGGTGTTGCGTGCTGAAGATACGTCACGTATTCCGATGCAATTGACACAGATGAGCCAGACTCCACCAAAAGGTTCGTTCCTTGAAGGCTCACAAATGGTGCGCCCTTCGCCGAGGGAGCGAGAGGCGATTTACCAATTGCTTGCGCTCACACCGCGCCCAAAGTCACTGAAGGGTGCGGATGTAAAATACCTACAAGATTTGCGCAATAAGGGAACATGGTTTGGTTTTGACCAACGAATGGTGCATGAAATATGGGCAGAGGTGAATGGCAAGGAGTGGGGTGATGCACGATAGCAGGATGCTGAAAAAGTCCGCCAGCTTCGTTCTCACCTCGAAAGCATCCTCAACGTAGCCCAGAGGCTACGCCTCCGGTGCTTTCATCGGCTGCGGCCTTGCTGGACGGGCTTTTTGAGCATCCTGCGCGCGACTGACGCCGTTCCAACATTTCCTGAACTCTAACTCTCCTAAATGCCTGTGGTGCTGAAAGCAGGATTTGAGTATGGGGCCATTTCAGACCTTCCAACAGTGACCCGAGCTTCATAGCTTTTATATCAGAAACCCAAAGACTTGAGACCTGAGAAGGAGTGATATTGAGTGAGAAGGAATAAGCTGAAAAATCGCTCTGCTATACGATCAGTTTACGACCGCTTTCTTTTGCTCACTTTTTTAACTGGTGGTCCCTTCCCAGGGTTTGTCCGTGGGGGGGCACAGTCAGTCACAATGATTTCCAACAGCTCCTTTTCAGAAGGCTGCAATGTTTCCAGGAGTGCTACTTCAATCTGAGCAGGTGTCTGTATCTGAGTACTCCCGTTCGGGGGCTTAGGACCAGGCTCTACTTCAGGTCCGAACCAGAAGACCAAATAGATCCCACGACCAGCCGTCCCTGGATCACGAGCGTATAGTTTTTTGAGTTGATTACGAGGCGCAGTACAAACGTCAGGATGAATATGCCGCTTTATCTCGATGGGCAGATTCATCGATCCTATGATGGCTTTAATGTCAGCCCGTTTATCCTCCGCGTAGTGTCCTTCCGGCTCTGCCGCAACACCGATCGGAAACAATCGTGGGCGGAGCAGGTCCAGAAACCGGTCGCGGCAGTCAATTTCAGGGCGTGGCTGAGTCGGCCTGCCATAGCCGTCTACGTTCCACATCCCTTTCCATCCATCAGTTGGCCCGTCTCGTAATTCTGCACTGATTGCGTGTAAGTGTGAGTTGACCAACGCCTGCAGGTCGGCAGCATTTGCTGGTCGTCCCTGGTTTAGCGTCTCAATTACTTGAGCGACCGTGGGATATTGGAAAGCGAGTTCACGACGCTGACGTGCCTGGTCTGCCAGGACATATGCGATTTCTGGATGCCAT
>DATHTZ010000334.1:0-7428 GCA_035462675.1 Nitrospiraceae bacterium
TCGCTGAACCAAAACAGGGTTTCACGTTGTGCCCCTTCGATACTTCGGGTCGTCGAACTCTGGTCACCGATGTTTCTCGCGGTGAAGACCAGACTACTGTTCGTGGTGACGACTGTTGAAAAGAGCCGGCTCTTGGCGTTGGCAGAAAAATCGAGCAATTGTCCGCTGATGACAATGTCCGCATTGTCCAGATTCGTCACGGCCTCGTTGGAAGCCACCTGCACAGCCCAGGCCCGATCCTTCCATCCGCGCGTTTTCAGACGATCTGCGAGAGCCTGGGCGATCACGTCTCCTGGTCGCCCACCCACCACGTTGAAGTAGGTCATCCCGCCCCACAAATGGGTCCGCAAACCGAGCCGATTTTTCTCTAGACGACGATCCTCGAAGGATTCGATAACGATTCTGACTGGTTCCGGCTCCATGAATTGCGCCGCCGCTTGCTTCTGCTGAAGATCCACATAGAACGTTTTCCCGGCCCCCCCGCAGCCCGCTCCTATCAGCAGACATGTTGTTAGTACGAGACTGACGCCCAGCCGCCTCCTTGCCTGTTTCACGACATCATCCTCCTTACAATTGGACGCCGCACCATTGAAGCTGGCCAAGTGTACCCAAGTTACCGTTCAGAGACAAATACCGAGGCTGGCGGATGCTGAAAAAGACGCTCTTCTCACCCGCCCGACCCGACGGCTACTTACTTCACCCTCCCGCCCTGAGTCTGCCAAGACAGCCTTTTTGCCCAGGGACGCCCCTGCTCCCATGCGTCGTTCTCGCCTCGAACGTATCCTCACATAGCCCATTTGGAGAACACGTGGTCTTGGCAGCTCAGGGTGGGCGGGGTGGAAAAGGCTACGCCTCCGGTGCTTTCATCGGCTGTGGCCTTGCTGATCGAACTTTTTGAGCATTCTGTTGGAACTCTTATGGTCATCCTGTTGTTCAAACCATGCAGGACGTTGAATTACAGACAGGCCAACATTGTTTTTCCCGCAGGCTGCTACCGGGTGACGATCGGAAGGATAGCCTGAAAGGTCTCGCGGCTGAATTCCGGCATCAGACCCGACTGAACTCGGGGATCGGCGAAGGGTAGGAAACGGGCAATCTTCACAAAAGACCGTTCAGCCAACACGGCGGCGATCTGAGCCTTGCGATCGTGAGTGATCGGCAACGTATACCCCTCGCCGCGTTTCCACTCCCACAACGTCGGCGCCAACGACAGTTCTAGTCCCTGCCCGGCGAGCTGATGAAATCGGTCTACGATCCGTGCCTTGTGCTGCTTGATCCCCTCTCCCTCCAACAGCAAGGCGCACACGATGTGGTGCCCCCACCAAAAGAGTGTCCGAAAGGCAAAGGCATTCGAGTCGTGGAAGTGCTTTGGGAAGTCCAGATATTGGTAGGGGAAGAATTCCAGAGCCTCTCCTTTCACAAAATGGCAGTTGGCGGGATTGAAGTCCGGAGGAGTCACGAGAGCCGCTGATGCGACGTCAGCTTTCAAGGCCGCGTGCGTGGCTGTGAGCAAGTGGCGCACCTTGGCCATGATCTGCGCCTTGGCGAGAAAGAAATGTTGATCGGCCATCAAGGCCGCTTCTTCGTGTGTAAACTGTGGTGGCATGGTTGTTGACCGGTTGGACGACCGGCTCGAATGGCGCCAGTTATTTCTGATGCGTTTCGAACTGGGAGACCGTCAGGTCAAACTGCGCCCGGCATTCCGCACAGCGGACCCACACCGCATCTTGAAACACATCCATCTCCCGAACCGACAGGGCTGGCGCATGGGTGCCTAAACAGATCTTGAGCGCGATAAGCCCATCCGGCTGCGTAGGTTCCGGTGCAGGCAAGGACGAATCCCCCGTCGATATGTGTCTGGTAATCGCGCCGGTGGTCACCCGATGCACCATGCGGCAGGAACTGCACGTCAGCACCACAATGCGATCCGACTCGACGCGCTTGACTGTGAGACAGAGCGGATGCACCGACCAACATTGTTGGAGAAAGGCTCCGCTCCGTATAATCTCTGCCATCGACCGTCCTCACGCTGAAGCAACCGACTAGGAGTGTGCGGGAAAACTCTTCTGGCACTGCTGGAATTCAAAGGTCTCCATTGATAGGGCAATGCCACGCAGGATGCTCAAAAAGACCAGACTTCTCACACGCCCAACCCTGGCGGACGTTTTCAGCATCCTGCCAAGCTAGAGCGCCCACAGAGCCACCATGACTAACCAGCCGATCATATAGGGAAGCACACAAGAATAGGCCAACGCTGTCCACGCACGTTTCGGCGCTGCATTGCGAGACAGTTGCTCCTTGTATACGAATTCACGGGAGAGCACGAACACCGTGAGTGTCAGTGCCAACATCTGACTTGTCCGCGGCCAGGTGTAGGAGCCGCTGGTGATGAAGTTTGCCGTGAAAAAGCCACTGAAGAGGAGAACCAGTGGCGCCAGGACGAACCGAACTGAGTCGGAAAAAAATGTATGCCAGCCCGGACGGGTCTCCACGGGGCTTGATTGTGTATGGGGATTCACGACCCGACGGCCACCGGAATTATGGTCTTCGTCGTAGGTGGAGGAGTGCCTTCTTGGGTGGTACGGCAAGTCTTGCACACACGGGGACGAGCTTTCAGGAACGAGACTTTGCCACTGGCCAGGCAGCTGTAGTGGACGAAATCCTCGCACAAGGCGCAACGAGACCAGCCGCCGCTGAGAAACGTCTTGTTGCGGTAGAGCTCTTCCTTACAGACCTTGCAGTGCCGGGCTTCAATCCCCAACAGCATCGGCTCCCATGTCCCGGCGGCGTTTCTAATACTCATGCGATGAAGTATAGCGAAGGCGCAAGGCGAGAGGCAAGGGGCGACGGCACACGTCTCCACATTGCGGGAGCGATTGCTCCAGCGGGCCGTGTAGGTGGAGCGCGTGGTGCAGGAACCATCCGTTTCTCGATGGGAGCAAACGCATCGGAGCAGCCGCAGCGCTCACGTTATTGGAGCTGAAGGGGGAGACCAAGATTGCCAGGCAAGCTCTTGTGGCTGCGCGCTGTCTCCCAGGGGAGGCAGTGAAACCCAGTCATTGCGGCACTTTCTCGTAAGTACGCTACATCATAATAGCAGTCACCGGCATCATCGTCACGCTGCTTCGGCGCATCCGTGGGCTGGTTCAGATTAGAAATGGGTTGATCTGCCTGGAGATGAACGGGAAGAATAGGATTGGGCGGGAATAGGTCTAAGACGTCGCGCGCCTTTGTTGAAGCGAATGGAAGCGCTGGACCATCCCGTCCCATACGAAACCGTGCAACCGGAGATTTGCAGTACGTTCCACTTCGATGAATTCAATCCCAGCCAAATTCCCATGGACCCACCGCACGTGGGCCTCATCGATTGGTAGCGACTCGGGTTGATCGGGGAGCATGAGTCGCAATGCGATGTTTTGCCCTGCCAACAGGGGTTGATTAGTTTCGATCGTGCATCCCACAGCCGAAAGATTCCTGATCGTCCCTTCGCCGACGGTCGACATCGCACAATACATCGCCGGGCAGGTGACTGGTAGGCGGTAGAGGTTGCGTTGGTAAGGTCTGGTCTGTTCCATTGAGGAACAGAGTCTACGGAGTTGAGATCTTGGAAGGTATTCCCCAATAGAGGGGGGAGGGGATGGAGTCTGATGTTCTTCTGTGCTCGCGCAACTCGCGGCCTCAGAAGGCCCTCGTTGGACGCGCGCAGTGGAAGATCAATCAGACCCCATCCCTTGAAGAGGTGAGGGGCGGGCTTGGACGGATTATCTATAGCCTCGTCTCACTGCGCGCAGTAAAGGGCAACCTCGGCCACTCCTCTTAGGAGAAGGTTAGTGAAGTAGAAGGGCCTCGCTCGATGGCGCAGTTGTGAGCTTCTCCCCTGAATCTGGATCGGCCCGGCATTGGCCTCAGGGATTCTATTTTAGAGGGAGAGGTTCACCATTGCGCGGTGCCAACGCCGAAGGTGCTTGAGGTTCGGAAGCTTCGTTTTGCCGCTGAACAGATAGTTCTCGATCACACCGTAGAGATCGTAGTCGACGAACAACGGTCGATCGGAAATCAAGAACGGCGACTCAGCCAGCATATTGTCGATCGGCGTCAGTAGATCCGCGAATTGCGCACAGAGGTATGTGCGGTGGCTTGTCCATTCCTGGAGACAGCCCTTCCCGAACTTCCGTTCCTTATGTCGGATCAGCATAACGCGTTCGACCATGGGTCGTGACGGAATGATATAGCTGTCGTTGATCTTGAACCCCACCATCTCCATGTCGTTTTCGATATAGCGCGAGAGAATGAGCTGAATGCCCTCGAACTCTTTCGGAAACAGGTTGATGCTGTAGCGCCGATCGATATACCGGGCGACCTCTTGGCCGAAATCAGTGACATCGCAGACGGCCTGCTTTCCATCGACCACACAGGGCACCGTGTGGCCACGCCCGTTCGTGGCTTTAATAATGGAAGCCCTCTCATGAGTAGGGGATGTTGCGCAGCCGAAACGGGATGCCGTTCCATTCAAGGATATGTCGCACAGTGATGCAGAGCGGCGACCAGGGAAATTGGATAAGCGTGAGCATGGAGTCTATATGGCGGAAGCGGAGGGAAACTTCAACAGCAGGCAGAATCTGAAAAGGAACCGGAGATCCGATCAGTCATCGCATGGTGGCCTATTTTTCTGCTTGAATGAGAAATGAATCAACCTAGGTGGGCAAGAATCTGAAGAGAAACTGAGGCCCGACGGATTTCCCGCTGTGCTGCCTAATAAGGTAGTTACCTTCCCAAAATTTCCAGGATCTCTTCAAACCTAACTCTGGCTTTCTGAAGGATTTCTTCAAAAGACCAAAGATGGACTGAGGCCTTCTCGAGTTTATCTTTCATGGCTAAAACGCCAGGATCATATTCTCGACCAACCACATAAACATTGAATGTGATGTTAGGGCGATGTTTCTTAATAAGCCCATCGTATTCCATCGCCTGAGTAACATGGTCCATAACAATTTTCTCTTTGGGCCGCTTGAATTCAATAATAACAGCCTCATTCCCCTGGTCGCGAGATTTACAGACGAGGTCTGGGCGTAGGTCTTGTTTGTCCTTATAGATCTGATTGATGCAACCATCTAGGACCGTCTTTAGTGGCCTGTCTGAACTCCAGAGCTCAAGGCCCTCACGGACAAGCCACAAATTTTTCTCGATGAGAGTATGAAGTTCAACTTCCTTTGATTTGTTTGACTGTACTAACTCTTCAAGTTTTCCGATAATCTCGATCTGTTCTTTTATGATTTCAACCACACTAGTTACTTGTTTTAGCCCCCAGTCCTGCAGTAGCTCTGCAAGCTTTTCCGTTTCATTTATATCCGCAGCGAGGATCACTTTCATGAGTTCCCGAAGTACATTGGACTCATAGTAGCGGAGTATCCATTCGATCAGAGCCTCTGCCTCTTCATCTCCAACGTTTCGAAGCTTGGGGACAACACCCTCTATAACTTTGCGAGCGACACCCCTGACGTGAGCTGGCATCCTATCGAATCGTTCGCGAATGCCGGGTTTCTCCAGCAGCTCGTTGGTACGTTTCTTCTGTTCCTTTGCGTCTACGCCCTGGATAATAACTTTAAGGAATGATTGCGCCCATTGCTGGAGTGCTTTTACGATCGGTGAGTCTTCAAGAAAGCCATCACGACTCGTGTTGATTAGGCCGTGAATGTGACCCGAGGAGCCTTCTGGATCGAGGAAGTCGGCATTGAGTTCACCGACGATTTTCTCTGCTGTAAAGAATCCGTGAGCTCGAGTATCAAGACCAAATAGACTCGGTTCTGTTATCAGGCGTCCCCTGACTCGTATTGAAAGGCCTGGTGACGTTTGTCGAGAATTCGCGATGATGTAAAAGCCCTTTACTGTTCCGGCTGCGGGAATCAACTGGAGAATTTCTTGGCGTTCGCCGGGCACATCTTCCGCAGTACACTCTACATCGTTCACAAAAACTCTGAAGTCTGGTCGCTCAGGCAATGCCTTATGTAGGTGGCGACGTAGAACAATAGCATCTGGCAACTGCAAGTCCTTGCTGAGTCGAGCAAGCCGTATTCTTGTGCCGTTCTTGTGTGCTGTTGTGGCGGATGTAATAGAGATCTTAGACGCAGATAGAGCCTGCATATCGTCGAAGCTCTCGCGGTCCAATGTGAAAGTTACCTGTGTGCCATCTTTCCAGGTTGTAACCTCCATGCGCGAAGCAACACCAAAACCAGCAAGTTTGCCGATTCCTTTGCTGCCAATAACCAATCTTCCCTTGCTTGTCTTGTCTCCATCCTTTCGGCGATCCCGACCGATGAAAAGATAATTGTCACATACGTCTTTTTCAGACATTCCCGATCCATTGTCTTCGATGTCAATGAAAGCATCTTCATTGATGGCATCGGGTAATGTTACGGATACTTTTGTTGCATCTGCGTCGTACGAATTGGCCGCCAGTTCTGCGAGGCACTTCCGGAGGCTGTTGTATGCGGCGATGCCCAAATGGTCGAGAATTCTTGGGGAGACTGAAAACTGTGCTTCGATCTGTTTCATGAGTTGCTCCAGTCAAGTTCTGTAACAGGCTACTTTCTGCTGTAGAAGGTGTCAACCTGCTTTTCCTATGAATTGAACTGCATTTTCAGCGTTGAGTTCGGGTGTGATACGATGCCGCGCATGTCAGTGTTAAAGCTGGTGCTTTGGGGATTTCTCGCCGTTCTTGGCTCGGTTGCGCTCGCCTTTGTTGTCGGTCTCGTCAATCCACAGGAAAAAGTGAACGGCCTTTGGCTTGTTGTCGCGGCGGCCTGTATTTATGTGCTTGCCTTTCGTTTCTATGGCCGCTGGATTTCTCGGCGCGTGGTGGAACTTAACGACCAGCGTGTGACGCCGGCAGTGCGGTTGAACGATGGCGTCAATTTCCACCCCACGAATAAGTATGTGCTCTTCGGCCATCACTTCGCGGCGATTGCCGGGGCGGGACCGTTGCTCGGGCCGGTGTTGGCGGCGCAGTTCGGATTCTTGCCAGGTTTTCTCTGGCTGGTGATCGGGGCGGTGTTGGCGGGAGCGGTGCAGGACTTCATCATCTTGGTTGCATCGATGCGGCGAAATGGCCGCTCCCTTCCTGAGATTGCGCGAGATGAACTGGGCCTGGTCACTGGCACGGCGACGGCGGTGGCGGTGCTCTTCATCGTGGTGGTGGCGCTGGCCGGGCTAGGGTTTGCCGTCGTGAACGCGCTCTATCGCAATGCCTGGGGCACCTTCACGATTGCGATGACGATTCCCATCGGCCTCATCATGGGTTTCTACCTTCAACGGTTTCGGCCTGGTCAGGTGGCGGAGGTTTCCCTGATCGGTGTGGTGCTCTTGGTCGCGGCTGTGATCTTCGGGCGAGTGGTGGCTCAGTCTTCGGTGGCCGGGTGGTTCGAGTTGGAG
>DATHTZ010000335.1:0-3667 GCA_035462675.1 Nitrospiraceae bacterium
GAGCCCCTCGCAGACGAATCCCGTCTCGCCGTCATCAATGAGTTCAGGAATAGATCCACGCCGATACGCCAACACCGGCGTGCCGCAGGCGAGTGCTTCAATCAACACAAGCCCGAACGGCTCCGGCCAGTCGTAGGGACAGACGAGCGCCATGGCATTCCCCAGAAAATCGTTCTTTTCGGCGTCCGTGATCTCCCCGAGGTACTCGATTAATGGGTGAGAAAGCAACGGCTCGATTTCGGCCTGAAAGTATTTCTGATCCGCCGGATCGACCTTCGCCGCGATCCGCAAAGGAATCCCGACCCGCTTGGCGAGCTCAATCGCATGATCCGGGCGCTTCTCGGGGGCAGTGCGCCCCAGAAAGGCCAGATACCCTCTAGGGTTTGGATTCAGCCCATACAGATCCTTTGGTAAACCGTGGTAGACGGTAGACTGCCAATTGGCCCAGGAAACCGGTTTCCGTTGCGAATTCGAAATCGACACCATCGGCATCTCTGCATACTCACGAAACACTGGTTGTAGTTCCGGCAGATCGAGCCGGCCATGGAACGTCGTCACGGTCGGGGTCGGATTCCGCCGCGCGAGCGGGAAGCCCAGATGATCGAGATGGGAGTGAATGATGTCGAAATCGCCGCCATTTCCTAGGGCCTGCTCCATCAGTAGCCGCATCATCATGGGCACCTCGTGGTGAGAGATCCCTTTGTTCAAACGGAGCGCCTGATTGCAGATCGAATCCAGACGAGCAGTTGTAACCGAATCTCCGCTCGCAAACAGAGTCACATCGTGGCCGAGCCGGACCAGTTCTTCAGTGAGGTAGGACACGACCCGTTCCGTTCCGCCATAGAGTTTTGGTGGAACGCTCTCCCACAAGGGGGCGACCTGAGCAATTCTCATCTAGCGGTCCCTTTCATCAACTAGACTTCCTTCTCTTCGCAACCGATCTGCAGCAGACTGGCTCCGCACTTTCGACCCGCCGCCCAGGGTGATCAGCGACGGTCGGCTCGTACCCTGCGTCTCATAGAATCCGTACACGGGGTGTCACCGCCGCTGCCGCAGTATCGTCGTATGCTCGAGGACCGCGCGTTCAGATTCTCCGTCGCTGCCAGAATCTCCTTAAGCCATCCTTATCGAAGGACCCCGAAGAACCAGAGGATGACAAGCAATGTGACCGGAACTCCCAACAGCCAGAGGATGAATGCTTTTCCATGAAAGCCACTCCTTTATCCCACACGGTTTGCACCTGGATACTTTCTTGTCTGGTGCTGCTTGTACGTTGTATTTTTCCCCAGCAACGGTGGCTAAACTATGGTTCGATGTCGCGTCGATTCGATGGCTTCTGAATTTTGTCTCGCAGCGATCTATTGCCTCAGCGATAGTTTAGGCTCCGGGCTCTCCCGAATTTCCCGCGAGCTCCCCTCGCGCCGAGAAGCTTTTATCTCCGAAATTGACGTTTTCATTGTTCCTACCCGACCCATGGCGCCTCAACATGGGAACCCCGGGTTGGCACAGTCATGATTCAGGCCGGCTGAGCCGTCAACTCTCGTGCCCAATGGCGATGGCGGGCCATGGCATTGATGAACTTGGATGCCACGCCGCGGGTATCATTCTCCCTACCGATGATGAGACCCTCATCCTCTGTGTTCTGATCACCTTCCTGCTTGGACTTGCCTGCGGAATCTCGTCCGAGGCATGCCGTACGCACAAACCGCCCGCCTGCGCCAGTGGTTGCGATAGTCTTGCAATGTTTGTAGGCCTCCTTCACAAAGTCGATGGCGTCGTCCTCCTGTTGCAGCGCCTGGATGCTCTTGTCCCCACCTGGGATATAGATGGCATCGAAGAGGACGGAACTGGAGGTCAGGAAACTGAAATCGATGTGAACTTCCGCTCCCTTGGCACTGGTCAACATTCCAAGACGAGGGGCTACGATCTTTGCCTGAGCACCGGCCTCGATCAACGCTTTCTTCATACCGTTGAGATCCGCGTCATCGACTCCATCGCCGGCGAGGATCGCGACCTTGCGCGTCTTGATCCCGCCTGTTACGGAATTGGACATCGACAACGCGGGTGAGCGGCTCGCTGAGCTTTTGTTGAGTTGAGGCTGATACTCTGCGCGGTTCCCATCCGCCGGCACGCTCTCGTTCGCTGGCATAGGGGGCTTTGTGGGCACGTTCAGCCCCAATCCCAGTGCCACGCGTCTGGCCAAGGAGGGGTCGACTTGTGTCAGCATGCCGATCATGCGCTCTCGGATGGCAGGGACTTCCAGCTTGCCGAGCTCAAATCTGAAGGCTTTCACGATGTGGGTTTGCTCAGGTTCGGATTGGCTGTGCCAGAACAGCGAGGCCTGGCTGAAATGATCGAAGAAACTCCGGCTGCGCTGTCTTACTTTTTCCCCTCCCATCTTTTCTGTGTAGCTGACAAAGCCACCAAGGTCGGCCTTCGCCTGCATAGGACAGCCTCCGCCAAGGGAGTTTGGCTGGTAGTTAGTTCGCCCGGTGTTGATGGCCTGGCGCATATGTCCGTCCCGTTGGTTGTTGTGAACCGGCGCGATCGGACGGTTGATTGGAGTCTCATGAAAGTTTGGACCGCCCAGCCGAATCAGTTGCGTATCCGTGTACGAAAAAAGACGGCCCTGCAGGAGCGGATCGTTGGAGAAGTCGATCCCGGAGACGAGATGGCCCGGGTGAAAGGCGACTTGCTCTGTTTCCGAGAAAAAGTTGTCCGGGTTCCGGTTGAGAGTCATTTTACCGATGCGTTGCACGGGGACCAGCTCTTCAGGGATGAGTTTCGTGGGATCCAGCAGATCGAAACCGAATTTTTGTTCGTCCTTTTCCTCGACGATCTGTATCCCAAATTCCCATTCGGGGTAGGCGCCATTTTCGATCGCGTCCCATAGGTCTCGCCGGTGAAAGTCCGGGTCTTTTCCCGAGATCTTCTGTGCCTCATCCCAGACGACCGAATAGAGACCGAGCAGCGGTTTCCAATGAAACTTTACGAACCGGGCCTGACCCTTGGCGTTGATCAACCGGAAGGTGTGAACGCCGAATCCTTCCATCATGCGGTAACTCCGCGGGATTGCGCGATCGGACATCACCCACATGATCATATGCATGGATTCTGGCATCAGGGAGATGAAGTCCCAGAAGGTATCGTGCGCGGCAGCCGCCTGGGGCATTTCATGATTTTGCTCGGGCTTCACCGCGTGTACGAGATCGGGAAATTTGAGCGCATCCTGAATAAAGAACACAGGTATATTGTTGCCGACCAGATCGTAGTTTCCCTCTTGTGTATAAAATTTTACCGCGAACCCTCGGGCGTCGCGGGCAAGATCGGACGAGCCGCGCGAACCGACAACCGTTGAAAACCGCACAAAGACGGGGGTCTTGATCGACGGATCCTGGAGAAATACGGCCTTGGTCAGTGGGGCCATCGATTTGTACACTTGGAAATACCCATGAGCCGCGGAACCACGCGCATGCACGACACGCTCAGGAATCCGTTCATGGTCGAAGTGGGTAATCTTCTCGCGAAGATGAAAATCTTCCAGGAGCGACGGACCTCGCTCACCTGCCTTGAGAGAGTTCTGATCGTCGTTGATTCGTAGACCCTGATTCGTGGTGAGGTATTGCCCATCGCTGGTCTCACGAAAGGCGCTCAGGTCGGCCGTCTT
>DATHTZ010000336.1:0-4039 GCA_035462675.1 Nitrospiraceae bacterium
CCATCAAGAATGGTTCATCGCCTGCCTCATTCGGGCCGACCAGCAGGCGCTCGCCATCCGACACCAACAGACATGGATCCGTGCTTGTCCGTCGATAGCCCCGGCTGAGAATCGCCACTCGTTTCCCCTGTGCCAGGAGCCAATCAGCAAGCATAATCACCACCGGCGTTTTCCCCGTCCCACCCAGCGTGAGATTCCCGATGCTCAGCACAGGGACAGGCAGTCTTCGCTGATCAAACCAACCCCAGTCGTACAGGAGCGTGCGCAGCCTCGCAACCACCCCATAGGGAATTGCGGCCCACATCAGCCACCATCTGACCTTTACCCCAGGATTCAACACGGTGCGTTATGATCGCCCAGCCATGAGGGGAAGTGACCGGTCTGCGAGTGGAGACCCACTGGCGCCTTGCTGTGGCGTCAACAGCCTATCGATGGCCTCCAGCGTCCGTTGCAAAGCTCCCTGATTCTGTTCGACTACCTGACGAGCCGACCGACCCATCCGCTCTCGTTCTTCCTTATCGGAAAAGAGGACCATGATGTGTTGCGTGAGGTCCTCCGCCTGGAGAACCCGACGGCCGCCTCCTGCTTGGATCAAGAGGTCTGCAATCTCCGCACAGTGATCGGTGTAGCGACCGAACAACACCGG
This sequence comes from Nitrospiraceae bacterium, assembly GCA_035462675.1. Lineage (GTDB taxonomy): Bacteria > Nitrospirota > Nitrospiria > Nitrospirales > Nitrospiraceae > Palsa-1315. The sequence continues at coordinate 647 of DATHTZ010000336.1, forward strand.
CTTCGCCCACTGAGCCGGCTCCAGCAGATTGTGTCCACCGATCGGAACAAGCGTGCCTCCGACGAACGCCACTACCGCTTCCCGGTAGATCGCAGCCAATTCGCCACGTGAATCGAGCACCACCACACGGGAGCCGGTAGACCGCACCACACCGGCCTGCCCGATGGTACTGCGTCGCTGCACGGCAAGCCCGCGCGCCCGAATCATCGCCTCCACCGATTCCGCTCGTTCAATGTGCCGAGGAGCCAGCAGCAGGACCGCTGAAGGATAGCGTGCCACGAGCGCCTGATAGCATTCTACGAGGATCTCTTCTTCGCCGGGATGGGTACTGCCTGCCACCAACAGCTGCTCGGTATCCTGAAGCCCAAGCTGAGCCCTGGTCGTCTCGCCCTCCGCAACGTCCGGCCTCGGTTGGTCGAACTTGATGTTCCCTGTTCGCCTGACTCGCGACACCTCTGCTCCCAGCGCAACAATCCGGTCGACGTCCCGGTCCGACTGCATCAGGCAGAGGGTGAGCGTCTGCAACATCGTCCGATAGAACGACCGCACTGGCGCCCACTGCTGCCGGGCAAAAGACCTGCTCGAGAGCCGGCCGTTCACGAGAGCGGTCGGCACTCCACGCCGACGCAGGTGCCACAAGAGATTCGGCCAGAGTTCGGTCTCGACGAACAGATAAAGGCACGGCTGCAGTCGTTCGATAAACCGTGAGACGACCCAGGGGAAATCGAGCGGCGCATAACAGTGGTCAGCCACACCGGCCAGCCGCTGCTCCACCGCTTCCCGCCCAGTCTCGGTCACCGTCGAGACCACCAGGCGATAGACAGGATGACGTCGGTGGAGTTCGTTGACAAGCGGTGTCACCGCCACCACTTCCCCGAGAGAGACGGCGTGAATCCAGATGACCGGTTGATCCGGTTTATTTGGTTTGTCTTGTGTAAATACACCAAGCCGTTGAAGCAATCCTGGACGGCAACGTGGCTTGGATAACAGGATCGCCACGATGAGCGGCGAAACGGCCACCATTACAATGTTGTAGAAGAAACGCCACATATGAGCTGTCAGCGGTCAGCCATCAACAGTCAGCATACTCTTCTTGCAGAGCTGAATGCTGAGAGCTGACAGCTGATGGCTAGGTCTTCCAAGCCTCTTCCGCCTGATCCGTCAGCCGATTCAAGACCGTCTCAAGCTCCTGGCATGCTGCCTCCAACGCCTGTTCATCAGTCTCTCGCGGTACCCAGATAGGAGCCCCCCACAGATAGAGACCTTGAGACCAAGGATACGGAACCATGAATCGATCCCAGCTCGCGAAGAGTTTTTTTTTGAGCAGCCAAAAGCCAGAGGTACAATCGGAAGCCCGGTCGCTTTCGCCAGCTGAACCACCCCAAGTTTCGCAACCTGGCGAGGCCCCTTGGGTCCATCGGGAGTCACGACAAGATCGGCGCCGGACCGCCCAAGGCGGATCAACTCCCGCAAGGCAAGCGCACCCCCCCTCGTGCTCGACCCACGGACCGCCCGATGCCCGAATCGAGAGATGATGCGCGCGATGATCTCACCATCCTGATGCTGGCTGATCAACACGTTGGCCCCTGCTCCACGATAGCCTGTCGGGATCATGAGTTGCTGCGCGTGCCAAAACGCGAGAATGATATGCCGTCCCTGACGATACAACGCATCCACCTGTTCGTGGCCCTGTGAATCCATTCGCATCGACCGCCCCAGCCCCCGAATCACTGCAGCTCCGATTGGAGGGAGGACAGAGAGCTTCAGCCAGTTTTCGACCCGCTTCATAGCGGGGCTACGCATCGGGAACATCCTGGAACTGCATCGCATGGAGCCGCTGATACCGTCCGCCGCGGCGAAGCAGCTCGTCGTGCGTCCCCACTTCGACGATCGAGCCTCGGGCCAGCACCATAATCCGATCGGCCTGTTGAATCGTCGACAACCGATGGGCAATGACGACGGTCGTTCGATTCTTCATCAAATTGGCGAGGGCCAGTTGGACGACCCGCTCGGACTCGGTGTCTAACGCCGACGTCGCTTCATCGAGGATGAGCAAGGGCGGGTCGCGTAAGATCGCACGGGCGATGGCCAAGCGCTGCCGTTCCCCGCCGGAGAGTTTCACCCCTTTCTCTCCCACGACCGTCTGGTACCCTTCCGGAAGGCGTTCGACAAAATCATGGGCATAGGCCAATCGTGCCGCCTGAACGATATCTTCGTCGGTCGCATCCTCCCGTCCAAAGGCGATGTTGTTGCGAATACTGTGGTCAAACAAGACCACATCTTGCGACACCATGCCGATCTGCGATCGGAGCGAACGGAGGGTGTACGACTGAATATCGATCCCGTCGATGAGAATGCGCCCGGCTGTCGGTTCGTAAAAGCGTGGGATCAGATTGACCAGCGTCGTCTTTCCGCTGCCGCTGCTGCCCACGAGGGCCACCATTTCTCCGGCGTGAATCGTCATGTTGATGTCGTTGAGTGCCGGCACCGATTGGCTCTCATAATGAAACGTCACATCGTCGAACGTCACCGACTGCACAATCCGCGGCAACTCCAACTGGCCCTTCTCCGCTTCCTGCTCGGTCTTGAGGTCCAACACGCCGAAGACCCGTTCCGCCGCGGCCAGCGCCTGTTGGATTGCATTATTGGAACCGGACAGTTTGCGAATCGGCGCATAGGCCATGAACATCGCCGTCAGAAATGAGAAAAACTCTCCCGGCGTCATCGAACCATTGATCACGAGAAATCCGCCATACCAAATAATCGCCGAGACCCCCACGACACCGATCACCTCCATATGCGACGACCCGAGGGAGGAGACCTGAATCGCCTTCATCGTCGTACTGAGAAACGAGCGATTGCTCCGTTGAAATCGCGCCGCCTCCGACTCTTCGCGCCCATAGGCCTTCACCATGCGGATGCCGGATAGCGTTTCCTGAAGTGTGGAGGCCATATCCCCCATCCGCTCCTGGCCGCTTGCGGCCAACGCCCGCAGCCGCTTCCCCATCCGCACCATCGTGAACACGGCCAAGGGGATGACGATCACCGAGAGACCGCCCAGCCGCCAATTCTGATAGAAGATCACACCCATCATAGCCAGGAATGTGAGTCCCTGCTGAAAAATGTCTTTCAACACTCCCGCCACCGCGTTGGCCATCAACGTGACGTCACTCACCACACGGGACACCAATCGCCCCGAGGTATTCACATCGTGATAGGGAACAGGCAGCCGAATGAGCTTGCCGAACAGCTCTTGTCGAATGTCGGTGATCACCTGATTCCCGACATAGTTCATGAGATAGTTTTGCCCGTAGTTGAACGCACTCTTGAGCACTGACACGAGGAAGAGCGCGAGTGGGAGGACGAGCAGGAGGCTTTCGTTCTTGTTGATGA
>DATHTZ010000337.1:0-1883 GCA_035462675.1 Nitrospiraceae bacterium
TCCGCGAAAGCCCTCCTCCTTGGGCCTCGCCTCGTTGAATGTTAGGCGCCAGCCTCCCAAATGGACGCCACGATGGCCTGCTTGGACTCCGTCGCCGTGGACATTTCTACAAAACCGAAGCCCCATGCCTGCCAGGTGAGCTTATCCATAATCACAGTTGCGGATTTCACCGTGCCGTATGGAATTCTATGGCCTCGTCGATTTTTTCAGCTAAGAACAGGATATCCTGAACTTCGGTCGATAAAGACCAGGAGACACGGAGTCTTTGCGGTGACTCAGGATACCTCAATGGCTTGATTGCGATATCGTATTTGACATTCAGGTATTCCGCAATGCGAGTAGTATCGAAACCTGCTTTGTGAACCTGAAACGACAAAATCCCCGGTGCATGAGGCCCATCCCACTCGACGATCTCCACGTCACGCATCCGGCTCAAACATCCCCTGAACAATTTTCGGAGACCGGCAAGATCGCCCATCGCCGGTAATTCTTGCTGTTTCATTTCACAGGCTCGGGCGAGTCCCGCAATGAGGCCTATATTTTGCGTGCCAAGATCGAAGCATTCTTGTGCGCTTCCTGCCACGAAAGACCGGACTTACGACTCGCAAGTCTTTCCTTGTATTGTTTCGTGATCAGTAGTGCACCGGTCCCCATAGGACCTGCGCACCACTTATGACCTGAGAAAAAATAAAAATCGACATCATGTGTGCCAAGATCCACGGGAACGTGCCCAACAGCCTGCGCACCATCTATTGCCAGAATCACATGCCGCCGTTCGGCTATTTCGCATACCTGCTGTAAGGGGAACATTCTCCCGTCACTGTGAGCCACGTGGCTCAGTGTAATCAACCTGGTCCTTTTTTCCTGACAGACCTCGTCGAGTTGGGTGAGAAATCTTTCTTCAGAACTAGCGGGGATGACAAGCAGCTCGATGCCTCGCTGCTTCAAGCTGTACAGAGCCTGCAATGTTGACGGATGCTCCTGGTCTGACGTGATGACCACATCTCCTTGATGGAGCTCAAGCGCAGACAAGGTGAGTCTATAGGCGGTTGTGGCATTGAGGACGAAGACGAGAGTATCGCCTCCTTCGCCAAGATTCGCGTGCAGTAACTGAGCAACCTTCTGTCTGCAATTTTCCACTTGTTTGCGGTACCAGGTGATGCCAGACTCCGAGAATAAGAGGGTCCGAAATTCATCGGAGACAGCCTGTATCTCTTCAACGGCCTCGGCGCGTGTAGGACTTAAACCGGCGTAATTGAAATAGTGCATAGACAGCGGACTCCTCAGGGGCATTCTGACAGCTCCCATGACTGGGAAGGAAGCGGAAAGCTCTCGTACAGAAAGGAGACTCTCATGCCAAAAGCCATCTGGAGTGGGCTGACGTTAGCCGAAAGCAACGAGGGGCAAGTAGTCGAAGGGAATTACTATTTCCCGCCCCAGGCAATCATACGAGCCCACTTCCAACCAAGCACGACCCAAACGACCTGTCCCTGGAAAGGGGTGGCGAGCTACTACGACATTGTCGTGGATGGAAAGATAAATAAGGACGCGGCTTGGTATTATCCTTCACCCAAAGAGGCGGCCAAACACATTGCAGGATACGTGGCCTTTTGGAAGGGAGTCCAAGTCGATGATCACTAAGACGCCCCCGGCAACTCATCTCGCACAAATGCTGGCTCACGCTCGCGCAACCACCGATGCCTTATTCGACCTGGTTCGGCCTGAAGCCTTCCATGACCGACCGGTCCCCGAGCGCCACCGGACGATTTTCTACTTCGGTCATCTCGAGGCGTTTGACTGGAATCTCGTGAGCCACGCAGCAGGGGTTCCGTCATTCCATCCGGAATTCGATCGCCTCTTCGCGTTCGGGATTGATCCGGAAC
>DATHTZ010000338.1:0-1698 GCA_035462675.1 Nitrospiraceae bacterium
ACCGTGAGTCCTCCCCGAGTTTAGGCCGCTAAGATTTTCTCCTTCGCCAACGACACACTGTCCACGAACGTCTGCAGCGGGGTCTTGCCATACCACCAGCGGCCTTGATGGGGTCGCTGCTGATTGTCGTCCTCCCTCCACGCATCGAGATCGGCCTGCAACTCCTCCAGCGCCCGATAGATCTTCTTCCGAAACGCGACTCGATAGAACTCATTCCACATGGTCTTATGGAATCGCTCACAGATCCCGTTGGTCGGCGGATGCCGGGTCTTCGTGCGCGTGTGATCGATGTTTTCCACGGCCACGTACAGTTCATACTCCTGCCGCTCGGGGGCGCCGCAGTACTCGGTCCCGCGGTCGGTCAGGACGCGGTTCAACGGGATTTCATGCTCTTCGAAGAACGGCAGCACCCGATCATTCAGCAGATCGGCCGCCGTGACCGGCGTCTTCCGATCATACAGTTTCGCAAACCCGACCTTGCTGTAGGTGTCGATGAACGTCTGTTGATAGAGGCGCCCCACGCCCTTGAGTGTCCCCACATAGAAGGTGTCTTGGGCGCCGCAGTAGCCCGGACACTCGCTCTCGAATTCGCCGTGGGCTTCTTTGTCGGCCTTCGCCTTCTCCAACGCCACGACCTGGGCCTCCGTCGGCACCAGCCCCTCTTGGGCCACCTTCGCCTCCAGGGCCTTCAGCCGTTTCCGCATGGTCTCCAGATCATGCCGCAGCCAGATGCACCGGACGCCCGCCGGCGAGATGGTCAGGGCCTGCTTCCGGAGTGCATTCGCCCTGTCCCCACGCGGGCTGATCAATCGCCCTGTGTACAATGGCCTGCTCCAGCTCGACCGACACCCGATTCTTCAGGATCGGCTTCTGGCGAGAGATCTCCTGCAACGCCGCCTCACCGCCCGTGGCATAGAGCTCTTTGAACCGATAGAAGCTGTCTCGGCTCTAGCCCATCAGCTGACAGGCTGTGGAGACATTGCCGAGTTGTTTCGCCAGTTCCAACACGCCGACCTTCATCGTGATGATCTGCTGTTCCGTCGTCATGCTCCTCGCTCCTTTCGTGAGGGCAAGGACTCTCCCTGACTGTCAGAGTAACTTCTAGCACATACAGAACAGCCGCCTCAGCCCCGCCGGCCACCCACCGCGCCTGAGTTCGTCTCTCGTCGTTTGTGCTTTGCCGCGTTGCTCTGGTTTATTTGGTTCTTGCGGTTTGTCTGGTTGAACCAGAGAAACCAGCCGGTCCTCTATCCCACGAGATACGCTTCACGCTCTTGCCATAGTCAAAGACTTTTCTCTCCCGTTATATGCCATTAGCTCTTCTCTTCATACCCTGCCCCCCCCTCACACAGGTTCCCAGAATATGGCCGCTGTCGTTCGATACATGACCAAGGAATGGACTGGATAACCGAGTGATGAATAGGTGTACGATTTGCAGTAGACTTGCCCATAACCGACTGCTGAGTCTGCTTTGCTCTGCGCATAGGTAGGCTACGGGGAACGTAACAATTGGGAGGCTCCAAATACTGGGGGTGCATGTGTCGCACTCGGTACCGTCAAATAAGAAGGAACCAGACATCGCGGCCGCGTCGGTTCCCGATACGCTCGCGTCGCTCCAAGTGAACCCCGAAACAGGGCTCACACACGATGAGGTGGACGCTCGTCGAAAGGAGCACGGCTACAACGAAGTGACCGAAC
>DATHTZ010000339.1:0-4162 GCA_035462675.1 Nitrospiraceae bacterium
GATAAGCGATGTGGGGAGGGGTAACTAGCCGTCCACGGCACTGCTTGAAAATCGGAGCGCATTCCCTCGCCTGGGGAGAGGCCGTCCGCACCTGGCGGGGGCGGTATCGCTACCGGTGCGTTCTCTCGCCGGCACCGATCGGGGCTATCAGGCTGTCCCCTATGGATTTGAATCTGACAGATATGCCTGCGGTTGAAAGCCGTCTTCGGTCGCTGTCAGAGCCACGTCGAGATGTCCGGTTCGCAGGGCGCGTATGGCTGTCTGACGTTCCACGCCCGATTGTGTTGTTGTTGCCGGATCTGTCGGTGCGTGCGACTGTGTTGCAGCTGGAACAGTTCCCGGCGCAGGAGGAGGAACAAGAGGCGCTGATTCGCTGGCGCCTTGGACAGGAACAGCTGTTGCCCCTGGCCGGGGCCAAGATTGTCTGGCAGGGGTTTCCCTCACATGCGGCAAGGGGCGAGCATTCTCATGTCATCCTTGCCGTGGCGATTCAAGAAGGCATCTTGAAGCAATACGAGTCCCTCTGTGAATCGGTCGGGTTGCTTCCACAGGAGATCGGGGTGACCAGCTTTCGTCTGTTTAATCTATGGATGAAAGCGGCAGGCGGACGGAAACGGTTGGGCCACGATTTGCTCTGGGTCAGTGTATCGGACGGCGGGTTGACCTGCTTCGTCATGCAGGAAGGCCGATTGGTTTTTGTTCGGACCAAGCTGTTGAGCGCCGAAGGTTTACAAGATGAAGAGGATCTGAGTAGAGAATTGGCCAATAACATTGTCGAGGAATGCGCAGCGTCTCTTCGTGTGTGCCGTGAGCATTATCCTGGCCTGAAGGTGACTGAGATTGTCTTTGCGGGCGATAGCCCATTCCCGACGATTCAACAGGCGCTGAATAGGGACCTCGGCCTGTCGACTGAGCGATTGGACTGGGACGCTGTTGAACGGGCGGGGTGGACCCATGACGGGGGGAGTACGTCATGGGCAACGCTTCCTGTTGTGGCAGGGGTGATGAGATGACGGCGTTTGGGCGAACGTCTCTTTATGCACTGGCCGGCAGGGCAAGCAGTTTTTTCGTGACGCCAGGGGCGGGACGATATTTTCACATAGATCTGAGTAGCCGATATCGGTGGTATGTTGCGCCTACTCGCCTGGTGCTGGTCGTGCTGAGCGGGACCATGGGGATCGCAATCCTCTGGAGTGTGACTCAGACTGTGATGACCTTGCGCGACAGCCAGGACCTGCAAGCAGGCCTCGTTCATGTTGGCATGCAAGCTCATCAGCTTCTTGCCCAAGCCCAACAGGATGGGATTGATCTCTCCGGGCCTTCATTGCAGCAGTTACCGGCTGAAGTGAGTTTGGCGAACCAGCTGCTCACGAGGCGACATTTTTCCTGGACACAGTTTTTGTCAACTCTTGAAGCGGCTATTCCCCAGCATGTGTCGATTAAGAGTATACGCCTGGATCCAGGGAGCGCGGTCGTACACATGACAGGTTTGGCGATGACGGTCGAAGATGTGACGGCATTGATAGTCACCTTGCAAGGCCACGCCGTCTTTCGCGATCCTGTGCTGGGCCAGCATCGGGTGGGGCAGGATGGATTGGTTGAGTTTGATTTGACGCTGAGGTATCGACAACCGGGTGTGTAGCAGAATGCTCAAAAAATCCGCCAGCTTCGTTCTCGCATTGTTCAGATCCTCAACGTACCCCAGAGGGTACGTCTCTGGTCTTCACTCGCTGCGGCCTTGCTGGACGGCCTTTTTGAGCATCCTGCGGGAGGATGGGCTCAAAATAGTATTTCTGCGGGCTGATAGGGCGACATGATGGATTTCATCCTTCAACAATTGCGGAAACCCTACGGAGTCTTGATTCCATGGCTTGCGTGGGTGTTGCTGTTGGCCGGACTCTTGTGGGCAGTCCGCACCGTTGGGGTTGATGGGGCTGAGCAGAGTCGAGAAAAATTAGAGTTGGAATGGAATCGAGCTCGTCAAGAATTCACACACCATAAGAAGGCGCAAAAAGCGCGGAAAGATCTTGCACAGGTGTGGTCGGTCTTACCGGTTGAACGGGATTTTGCTCCTTTAGCTTTGGGCATCACTGAAGAGGCGAAGCGTGATCGTGTGATCCTCCCTGCACTCTCCTACAGGACTGAGCCCACTCCGGTGGCCAATACGAATAAGGGCGTGCTTCAGGGCACCATGACCGGTCGTTACGAGGATCTTCGACGATTTCTCTATGATGTGGAGACGGCTGAGGAATTGGTCTACATCGAGGACTTGGAACTTGTGCGCTCGGACGCTCAGCAAGACCAGACGTTGACCTTCGACATTAAAATCGCCACATACCTACGAGGGGAGCCTGGTAGCCCTGCGCTTCAGTAACGCCCAGATATGCTCACGACGAATCGAAAGAAAGTAGCGGTATTGGCTGCGCTTGGCCTATTGTGGGGTGGGATTCTTGCCTGGGAATGGCTGACCGTGAACGAACCCGTGCGTGTGCCGCTGACGAACGTGAGCGGCCCTGCTTTCACGCCTCGGCCAAGCCGTGGAAGAGCGGATGGATTGCACGTACAACTCGATGCTCTCGCGGTAGCGAGGACTCAACGAGAGATGACCTTTACGCCACCTCGCAATATCTTTGCACCGCCTCGCCTTGATGATTCGGGGGCTGCTAATGCTAATCGGTCAGAGCTCGCTGCCGGGTCGGAGCAGGCATTGCGCCAACAGGCAGCCCTTGCAGGACTGGCCCTATTCCACTATCTCGGATTCGTGCGTATGGAAGAAGGGTTGCGGAAGAAGGGTGAACTAGCTGTGCTCACGAAGAATGACGACCTCCATATCGTCAGGACCGGAGAAACTGTAGGAGATCACATTGTGGTGAAAGCGATTACACAAGAGAGTGTGACGTTGCAAGACCGTCAATCACGAGTGGAACATACGGTATTGCTTTCCGAAGAAGCTCCCTTACAGCCTTAGGAGCCTGTCCGGCATTGGCCTTTCTACTGCGGCGAACGATCTGCGACCATCTGCGTCGTTCTCGGCTCGAAAAAATCCTCAATGTATTCCAGCGAATACACCTCCAGTTTTTTCGGGCCTGCGGCCTTGCATCTGGCCGCACCTTCTTCGCCTTGCTACGAAGGCAATGTCGGACAGGCTCCGAGCAGGATGCTGAAAAAGTCCGCGAGCATTAGAAGACCATTGTTTGGTTTGTCTCGTCTGTGTGGTTTGTCTGGTTTTTTGGTTGAACGAAACTAACCAGATGAACCAAATCAACCAGATGGACCAGACAGACCGGGCTTGTACCACACGTGAGGACCAACGAAGTTCGAGCGTGCCACGATAGTTTTTATACAATCTCCTAGCATTCTATGCCCACCATCTGCCGCCAACGTGTCATCAATGAGCGAGGGGTCACCTACCTCATGCTCATGTTTACGATCGTCCTCATCGGGATAGCCACGACCGCTGCCGCGAAACAATGGAAAACCATCGTGCAACGGGAGCGTGAGGCAGATCTTTTGGCCAAAGGGATCGAGATTCAGAATGCGCTTGCATTGTATTCTGCGACGAGCAAGGCAGGCCGTGTGATGCCGGGAGAAGTCTATCCCCAGACATTGGCTGATCTCACGAGATTGCCCAAACCCTTCTTGCGCAAGGTCTATCTTGATCCAATGGGGTGCGGAGAATGGGAATATCTTCGCGCGCCGACAGGCGGTATCATGGGGGTCCGAAGCAAAAGCCTTTCGAAGCCATTCCGACAGCGCAACTTTCCCTCTGCTGTCCGGCATTTCGAAGGGCGCGCCACCTATCATGATTGGGTTTTCCAACATCCAAGCCCCTCATCCGCTCCAATCGTGATACCAGAAACTGCGCCCATTCCTGTGGCGCCATCGACGGCAGAATCGTCGATCACTCCTGATGAAAGCGTTTCAATCGATCAGCCAATTGAGGAGGGGCAGGTTATGAATCCGTAGCCTCTGCCGGCATTCCTTGCGGTTCTGGCATATGTCATAGCGTTCGCGACAAGAGAAAAGTACGAGTACAATCTGTCGAAAGAAGAATGATCGTAGGCGTATCCTTATTTCAGGTGGAGCTGGGTTTTTCTGGAGTCATCTCTCCGATTTGCTGTTTCAAGCCGGATATTTCGTGATCGACAAGGACAGCCTCCTT
>DATHTZ010000340.1:0-14896 GCA_035462675.1 Nitrospiraceae bacterium
GCTCCGTAGGCGTACCATTCTGATAACGAAAACTCCTCACAAATCCCGCGCAAAAATCTGCATAGAAGTACGTGCCTTGCAGTGCCGGCATGATGGATCCTCGGTACACATACCCGCCCGTTACCGCACACGCTCCGCTAACGTGGGGATAATCGAGCACCGGCAATGTCAGACTGCCGGAGTGGCAATTACTGGAGGGGTTGAAACAGAGAAACCCTTCCATCAATCGCCAGCCGTAATTGGCCTGCCGCCCTGCGTTCGGGGCAACGGCGACATCGATCTCTTCTCTCGCACTCTCTCCCACATCGCCGATATAAAGGTCGCCGGTTTGGCGGTCAAAGGAGAAACGCCACGGATTCCGTAAGCCCAGGCTCCAGAGTTCCGGCGCGCCGCCGGAGAGGATAAACGGATTGATGATGACATCGCTGCAGGCCCCTCCGGGGCCAGGATTGAGACGAAGGAGTTTTCCGAGCAACGGAGATAGATTCTGTCCGTTGTTATTCGGATCGCCGCTACCTCCTCCATCACCGACGCTAGCAACAGACACGCATCTGGGCCAAATGCCAGCATGCCGCCGTTGTGATTCGAGAAGGTCGGGTGTGCCACCGTGAAAAGCGGCGTGGCCGAAGAGGAATCGGCAAGATTTGGGTTCGTGGCATTTCTAAGGTAGCGAGCAATGACAATGTCACCAGCAGTGTTCGTGTAAAAGATGCAGAACTGTTGATTCGCAGCGTACTGGGGATCGAATGCCATCCCCAACAACCCTCTTTCACCACCAGTCGACAGAAGGCTGCTGACATTGAGGGAAACGTCTGCGAGTAGCGACCCTCTCATGACATCGAATATTCTAATCAACCCTCCCTGCTGGACGATGAAGAGGCGCGTGGAGGCGCCGGGAGGCGCAGTCATGAAGACCGGTGAACTGAGACTGATACTGATCGATTGAAGCCGGAGGGTATTGGATTGTGGTTGCGGGCCTTGGTTGAATCCGTCGTCGGAGCACCCGGTCAGGCATCCTGTACTGACAAGGACCAAACCAGTTATCAACAGGCGCTGAAGCAGTACCATCAGCCCCCTCGCGTGATGCCATGCTGTAGGCTATACCTATACGATCACAGGAAAGTTATTAGACCTATGAGGGTCCCTAGCTTAATGGATCGCATGATTTATCAAATAAGAGAATTCATTCTTTGTGCGTGAGGGGAAGAAGAGGGGGGCCTTTGTCGGCAGGCCGGGGGCTTCTTCTGAGCCTCCACGCCTAGCCTCACGTATGCCGCGTGCTAATGTGGGAGAACCGTCAGGATCACTGGCTTGTTCGTCGATTGATTTGTCGGTAGGGATGAATCCTGCAAGGTGATGGTGAGAGAATAAATCCCGCTCGTGCCGTGGGCCGGTTTGCCTGTAATTGCGCCAGTCGAAGTATTCAACAGGAGCCCAGTCGGCAAGGCAGGAGTGATCGACCACGTGTAGGGCGGAACCCCGCCTGATCCTTTCAACGTCGTGCTGTACTTCTTCCCCACCCTCGCATTCGGTAAGGAGTTTCCAGCTGGTGAGGTGATCTCCAGCGGCGTTGGAGCCGGATTAATCTTCAGGGATAGCTGCGCGGTCGTCGTTTGATTGTTTGGGGCATCGGAGTCAGCCACCGTAAACGTATGTGTCGTCGTGCCCGCCGTTCCGTTCAGAGGAGTACCGCTGATCGTCCCTGGCGAAAGAACATTTACCTGCAATCCGTTCGGCAACGCTGGGTTCACCGACCACGTATATGGTTGGATTCCACCCGTTGCTTGCAAGGCTGTGGGATCGTAGGGCTGGTTCACAGTTCCCTCCGGGAGCGATGAGGTGGAAATCGCCAGCGGCTGTGGGGTCAAAGTGATTGTGATCGTCAGTGCCTTTTGCACAGCCTGTTCCGGTGACGACGAATCTGCTAATCTGAATATCGGAGTGGTCGTCCCTGGGGCTGTCGGTGTGCCGGTAATAGTGCCGGCTGTGGCGTCCAAGAAGAGGCCTGCCAGCAGGGCGGGGGAGCCGCTGGCGAGACTCCACGTGTAGGGTGTGATGCCTCCCGAACCGCCTAAGGCGGTGGCATAAGGTTGATTGACCGTGCCGCTCGGGAGCGGTGAGCTTGTGACGATGGTCAACGGTCCTGGTCCGGCAGGAGGAGGCGAAACATTATTGGTGTCACCACAGCTGGCCAATCCGCAGGCATAGATCAATGCCACGAGGATTGCCCAGAGTGAGTGTCCGTTTAGTCCGCGACGATATTTCATATTGCCACGATTTACATGAATCAATGACATCACGTTCGCTCCCAAAAAACTATTAGCAACCCACCTCTCCGGATGAGATTCCTCCCAACGGTTGCAGGGCAACAGTTTGTAGCCAGAAACAGTTCCGCATCATACAAGTCAAATCCTAATGAGGTCTGTCCCACGAAGGTAGGGAGGGAATGAGTGAGATGAACGACCCTGCTTGCTCCCGTGCGCGGCTCGGCCGCACATTCGAGGATCAATCAGGCCGCCCCCAGCCAGAAATTTATGATAATGGCGGAGTGCACGGACAAGAACACGGACAAAAATGCCTTTTGGAGCAGGGAACGAGAAGGAGATGGTGTGGAAGTGGTTGAGAAACTTGGTTGTGGGGAAAGGATTTGAACCTTCGACCTTTGGGTTATGAGGCCGTAAGAGGTAATTTCTTAATGCCCTGATTTTCCGTCTGGTTTCTCGCTTTTATAAATTACTCAAGGACTTACAGCATTCTATCTGTTACAGTTGATTCCAGCGATTCCGGTGCTTTTTGATATGTTTTAGCACAGTCGTTCGAAATGAATTTTTGAATCATCCCGGATCCGTGTCAGCGCCCAGTCGTCGTTGCGTGAGAGTCGCTTGCGTTTTGCCGTAGAGAAGGCTATAGAGGCCGACGAAGATACGTGGGTAGTGAACGGCACTTCTGAAGGGATCGCTCTGATGGAAGCAAGTCGGGTGGAAGAACCAAGTGCACTGGCGTTGGTCGAGCAGAAGGCCAGAGAATTGGCCCACACCCTGCTGGCTTCTGAACCGTCCGTGAAGGTGTTTGTATTCGGCTCCCGGGCCACTGGTCGCTCGGTGACTCGATCCGATATTGATCTTGGTATCGATCTAGCGCATCCGATCGCGCCCGAAGTCTTCGCGGCGATCCGTAACGCGTTCGACGATCTGCCGATCTTGCAACGGGTGGATGTGGTCGATTTTTCCTCGGTGGACGGAACCTTCAAGACCGTCGCACTCCAACAAATCAAGAGTCTTTATGAGCGACAAGCTGCATAACCTGCTGCGGCTCCTGAGCACGGCGCTCTCGCGCCTGGACCTCGCGTTGGCCCAACCGGTCAACGAATTTGTCCGTGACTCGTCCATTCAACGGTTTGAATTTACCTTCGAGTTGTTTTGGAAGAGTTTGAAGGCCTACGCGGAAGAGTCAGGGCTCGAAGCCTTTTCGCCCCGCGATAGTATTCGGGTCGCGTTTCAGTTGGGCGTGATTCAGGAAAGTCCGGAGTGGTTCCGCATGTTGGAGGACCGCAATCTCACCAGCCATACCTACAACGAAGCTACGGCCGATTCCATCTATTCCCATCTCCCGACGTATACGCACCTCGTCCGTCAGGCGCTCGAAGAGCTAACACGACGAGCAAAGGACTAACGCTCGACTCGTCATAGTCGTCACCGCTTCAGAGCGAAGAGACGTTCAGAATAGTCCCACCTATTGGCTATCCTCTCGTCGCTCCCATCATTGCGGTGTTACGCGAGACTTCCATCGATACTGGCTTTCCATGGCGACCTTTCGCAAGATTTCAGCACTCCGACCTCTTTGAGCACAGATCGTTCAACAATCATTCTACGCACGTAACCGTAATGGGGTATCGTTTCGCCACTGATGTTGTGATGTCCATCGGCCGCCCATCATCGTATCGTCCGCTTGCAGATTTTCCCTCGAGCCCACGGTGGAACAAGGCACGAATGGTACGGTGAGACTGGCCAACACGGTGCGGGAGACTCGGACCGGATGGATGCGCGGGACCTCCTGCGCGCCTTCTATCCAGTCATGAAGAAAGCAGACGTGAAACGTTTTCGGTTTCATGATCTGCGCCATACCTTTGCCACTCGACTTGTGCAAGCCGACGCGGATATCTACACCGTGCAAAAGCTCGGACGATGGAAAACGATCTCGATGGTGATGCGGTATGCCCATCATCATCCGAAAAGCTTACGCTGGCATAGAGATACTGGATCGTATTCCAGCGGGAGTTAGCACAGTTTTAGCACAATCGGCTAATTATCCTCGGGCCGGAGCCGGGACCGAATCTGCTGTAAGTGCTGAGAGAAAAGAGAGAAGGTTGGTTGTGGGGGAGGGATTTAGTCATTATTTAACCCCAAAAACATTAAGGATTCCGCTGTGTTGAGGGCGGGCGCGACCCTCCTTATTTTTCACGACGAGTCGCGTTCCCCTTCGATCGGCGAGTGCTGGAGGATCGAAGAGGTCGATTGAAATAGGTAATCTAAAACCTGGGCTGGAGCCTTGCAGGCAGACATAGCGAGAGGTATGCTATTGACCAGGAGGAAGATCTAAGTCGAATTCCGGTTTCTTCACGCGTCATAAGAGGGATCTGGTGCTCAGTCAGGATGTTGGTAACTGAACCGGAGCGGGACCCGGTGAGAGAAGAGCACATCATGGCAAAACTCCTGCTGCTCGGAATGGCGACTCTCCTGGGATTGTGGCCAGGGATCAGCCTGGCGGGAGATCTGACACCGCGAGAAATCTACGAGGGCAGCTCGCCAGCCGTCGTGATGATCATAGGGTATTCCTACGGCGGCCAACAGGGCAACGGCGGCACCGGCTCCATCATCCAACAGGATGGGCTCGTCTTGACGAACGCGCATGTCGTGATCGAGGAACACACAGGTAAGCCCTATCCCCGCTTGACCATCTATCTGAAACCGGATCGTGTGACCGGCGACCGGAAGGTAGATTTGTCACGGAGTGGCAAGGCTCGTGTGGTGGCGTTCTCACAGCCGTTGGATCTGGCGCTGCTCAAGCTCGACGGGCTGTCCGGACCGTTTCCGGTTCTCGAACTGGACGACTCCGATAAGGCCGGGATTGGTGATCGCGTGGTGGCGATCGGACATCCAGAACAGGGCGGACTCTGGACCTTGACCACCGGCACCATCAGCGCGGAATTCGAGAACTTTAACGCCACGAAGGGCAAGTCTGTGTTTCAGACGGAAACGGGAATGAACCGCGGCAACTCCGGAGGTCCGTTGCTCGATACCGATGGCCACATGATCGGAGTCAATACGGCCATCGCCCGCGTCGCGCCAGATGGAGTGCCAATTACCAGTATCAGCTTCTCCTTGAAGTCCAACGTGGCCAAGCAGTGGTTGCATGATCAGGGTGTTTCGGCCCGAGAGACGCTGGCTCACTCCGACACCCCGGGCCTAGGCAAATCCGCTGAACGTTCTGTCATTCGGCCTCGCGGGCACACGGCCCAGCCTGGGAGTTCCCTGGTCGCTCCCATGATCGGCTCTCCCTCTTCTCCCCCTGAGATTACGGCACAGCCCATGCCCTCGCCTCGACCCTACAATCTGGACCGCCTCATTAGTGAACGGAACCGCGCCGAGGCGGACCTCGAGGATATGATCAAGGAAATGCGGGGCAAACTGAGCGGGCGATGAAGACCTCGCCATTCACTTCAGGAATCCTCACCCTACTACAGTAAAGGGGAGACCCGCTCCCGGTTACAAGGCCGCTGCACAAGGTAAATTTGCCAATAGAGTTAAGGGTCTTCATCGAGACGCGCGGGCACTTTCTTCAAAGTGTTCGGCATGATGATTCCCTTTATTTCGGGTTCACCGCCTGATAATCAACGATGAACCGTCCGACAGCCTCTGAGACTCTCGTGCGAATGTCGAGCACTCTAGGGGCACTGAGCCAACTCGGAGGTGCGGGGCCTTCCCATGTGGTCGCAAAGAATTCTGTGGGTGGGTCCCGTGAGAGTTGAACAAGTTGTTTCAACGTAAGACCGATTGCGTACGCGGTGGAATTCGCTGAGGGAACCGTAATCGGGTGGACGGCAACGTAGAGATATGGAGCCCCGGGTGAATTCGCGATCTCCGAGATGGTCAGGACGCGCAGGCCTGCCTGGCGCAGTCGGCCTTCGATGTCGCGGGTGAGCTGCTCTCGGCTCACCCCTTCTCGTTCAACATCATCAGGGAGATACTCAACGAGCACCGAAACTTCTCCGAGTCCTCGCAGCGTCTCACGTTTATCACCGGTAAAGGCGAATCCCATAATCGGCCAACACAACGTCAGGGCTAACAGAATAAGCACGCTCAGACGCATCGGCCATCTCCTAGTCGGTGTCCCACACGATAGCCGCCCGTCTATCTAAAGACAAGAGCAAGGCTGCCACTTGAAAGTTGGATGGGGCACGTTGGTTAGGAGCGACGATGAAGCAGCAATAAGACCTGACTAAGATGGTCGCAGAGGCTCAGTTACGGTCTTCTTTAATCCCAAAAACATTGAGGATTCCGCTTCGTTGAAGTTTCGTTCGTGGATTCATTGAGACGTTTCTTAACTTATTTGAGCTTGGGAGTTTTACCGTCTAGTCTGTGGTGTCCGTCATAAAATTGTTGAGCGCAAAAGATCCTCGACCCCGTTTCTCCTCCGGTTTCTGCCGGTCATGGCACGAGGGCAACTTGAAGGAGCCTGTGTGGCGAGTGGCTGCATCGAGATTCTTGGCACCCTCACTGAATTGTGGGTCGTATAGATAAAACCCACCGCGCACTGGGAGCACTCCACTTCATACAGAAACGGGCAGGGTTATTCCCCCACCCGTTCGTATAAACCCACCTCCGCCATAGGCGCTGATACTTTATTTTACTTGAGTCAGAATTTTACTTCAGTCAGATGCGTGAGAGCAGTTTCGGCATGTTCCGTGGCGACGTCGGCGTGGCCTGCTTTACCATGGTCAATGGCTTCTTTTAGATGCGTAATCGCTTCCTTCAAATGCGAGTTTTTGCCTCCCCTCTCAGCAAAGTTCAGCGACTTTTGCGCATGTGTCACGAGCACCTCGGCATGACCCTGTTTGCCATGGTCCACCGCTTGCTTCGCCTCCACGATGGCGTCCATGACGTTTCCGGCGGGGGACGGCTGGGCGTTCAGCATGGGCACACTAACGAACGCTCCAAGCGCAACCAGAATGAGGGCACCACGGTAGAATTTACTGATCATCTTTGCCTCCCCTAATATGGTTAGAATTCACTGCCGAAAATATTGAAAATATTGTAGGAAATCTTAAATGCACCTTAACACAGCGTTTCCGTAGCCTGTCAAGAAGACCTGGCAGGCCGCTCGAAACCGAGGATTTTCTGAAGCGCCGACTTCTCTAGCTGCTCCAGTACCGTACCTGCTGGCGCATATTTCCACCAATACCAACCGCCGAAGCAGCTACGCTACGCGGGTGCCAAAGCCCCCGCCTCCTGCTTACTTCTTCCCTAGAGCATCGTTCAGGATTTTCGCGAGCCGGACACCGGCGTTGGCCAACTATTGATCGACCACGGGCACATTAGCTCGGTAATAATCTTCCCCCAGTTTGCGATTCTCAGGAAGCACGCACACATGGTCTTTCGCGATGCGGTGTGCCTCCATGGCCCAGTCCACCACTGAGCCCTCCTCAAAAGTACCTTCTGGCTGCGAGTATGAACCGTTCGATCTACGCCGTGGGAGCTGTGGGAGAAAGAAGGGCCGCCTCTAGCCAGCAATTTAAGCTAATCGCAGAGCACGCGGACAAGAACACGGACAAAAAGACCATTCAGAGCGGGGAACGAGAAGGGGATGGTATGGAAGTGGTCGAGAAACTTGGTTGCGGGGGAAGGATTTGAACCTTCGACCTTTGGGTTATGAGGCCGTAAGGGGTAATTTCTTAATGCCCTGATTTTCCGTCTGGTTTCTCGCTTTATTAAATTAATCGAGGGCTTACAGCTTTCTATCTATTGAGGTAGCTTCTAATAGTTCTATGCTTTTCGTCGCGCTTTAGCACAATTTTAGCACAATCTGAATGTTGGAATTCTTCTCGGCTCACGGTACCTTGCCCAGAGATTTAGACTGACTGGTCGCCCCCTTCACCGCTCTCCATGAGATCTTCGATCACCTGCCCCAAACGCTGTTGCTCAGGCTCCGTGATCCGAAAGAAGGCCAGCCCGAATGTCTGTCCACTTACCCACTGCACGTTCGCCGCTTCAATCATGAGCGGCCATTCCACGTTTGGCGCATAAATGCGCAACTCCAACAATAAGCCCGGTTCCACGGGAACAGGACTCTCGACGCGACATCCGCCCGAAGACAGATCAAGCATGACGCCCATCCCTTCCTTATTCATGGAACTCGAAAACGTAGTACGGAATTGCACACGAAGCCGCGGCGTCGCTCGGCGATCCACCACCTTCATGTCCACGACGGACTGACCTTCCACCTTGCCGTCAATCAGCCGTTGGCCAAAGGCAATCCCGTGGATATCGGCCTCCTGCTCCATCGCATACAAGACATCGGCGGAGAATTCACGAGTTTTGACGCCTCGGTGATTGTCCAGGGAGATAAAGATGCGCAGCTGCCATTTCTCACCGTGTGCCAGGCGATGCGGAGAGGACTGAATTGTATAAGCTTGATACTCGACTGTCTTTCCCATAGGCGTACTTCTTCCCTTTCGCCAGCAGGCTTGTCTTTTCCAACGCTTGCCAACATACCTCTTGTCCATCAGGGGAGCCTAATTTCGGCTCGCCCCCAACCATGTCGGTAATCGTTGCTTTTTTATTAACCTACGGGGGTATCTTGCGAACTATCCACGACCCACTCATGTCTTCAGGCGTTTTCCCTTTCGACTCGTTCAAGGGTATCACAGGCGGGCGGAATGGGTACCAGTTTCTTGATGTCTGCTTCTTGATATTGAACCTGTAGTTTAACCCGACTACGACATCCCCATTGTTCTTCAGAGGCTTCGAATATTTTCTTCAAGCCAGAAAGGGGTGCGACTCAAACACGAAGGCTTGAGAAACACACTGGAGGAGGCTAGTTTCGGTCCGCTATACGTCGCAGTCTCTCAGAACGCCTCAAGCCGATCATAGAGATTGAAGCGATAATATTGGGACTGGTGCCCACTGCATCTCCGACGCTCCCGCAAACCTTGACACCTCCTCACGGACAGCCTACCCCTTTCGTCACCCGTCTGATTTGTGAGGGATGACATAGGAGGGAAGCCATGGATTTGAAGCAACCGACCACACCAAAGACCACGCGCCAGAGACCCACCCGCCGAACGAAGCCAGGTTCTGACACACCTTCCGTGTCAGCAAATCTCCACGAACGGATTGCCACACGAGCGTTCGAGAACTATGAACGACGCATCCGTCAAGGTCCTCTTGATGACTGGATTCAGGCGGAGCAGGAGATCCTCGGACAAAAGAAGACATGAAACCCGTCACTCACCCCATTTTTCTCAATTGCGGAAGTTGATGATTAAAGGTCTGGTCTCCCAATAAGCCTTTGGCGTCATCGCTTTCCGCAGGCGAACCACGTTTAGATCGCTTCTAGGTTTTATATTGTTTCTCGCCGTTCAATCCGTCTATCGGCACAATTTCAGCACAGCGCGGCTTCATAGAAACGGAGGTTCCCAACCTTCGAACCCGTGTTTTAACCCGACTACGACTCCGCCCTTATTCCTCAGAGGCTTCGAACGTGTTCTTTAAATCAGAAAGGGGTGCGACTAAAACACGAAGGCTTGAGAAGTACACTGGAGCAGGCTCGCTCCTGTCCGGTATATTGCTCAGTCTCTCAGAACACCTCAAGCCGATAATAGGGATTGAAGCGGTAAAAATGGGACTGGTGCCCTGCGGCATCTCCGACGCTCCCGTAAACCTTGACACCGTCCCACGGACGGCCTAGCCATCCTTAGATTCGTTCAACGCTACTGAGCGGCTATCGTTGAGTTACTGGGCGCGTAGCATCCCAGACAGTGCCTCCACCGTCAACGGCCCATTCCCTCAGCCCGATTATTGACAGCACATACGCGCGCCGCGTCCGACCGCTTGCTCTTTCATCTTTCGCTCCTGAGCAATATTGAACAGAATCGACCGATCATTGTTGTGTAAGCTTCCCCTACGTTGATTCATTGAATGTGCCTCAGTCCTTGAGCAAGATCAGGAAGGCAATGCCAGAGAATACGCACGTCAGGTCAGGAGGAGAAGCGGCTGAAATTCCAGCAGCGCAGGGACTACCTATCGCACCAGCAAGCCACGGCACACAGAGTGGTTCCCCGACGAATCGGCAATGGCGAGTCTTGTTGGTAGATGATGATGCGGTATCTCGTACCCTCTTGAGAGCGCTTCTAGACGAGCATGTTGACCTCCAGGTGGTCGGGGAGGCGTCCGATGGTGAAGAAGCTGTTCTATTGGCGGAACAGGCTCGACCGGACGTAATCCTGATGGACGTTCGTCTCCCTCGTGTTAGTGGAGCCGAAGCCACACGCCAAATCAATAAGAAACTGCCTCAAAGCATGATCATCGGAATGTCTTCGCTGTACACCCCCCACAGCTATAATGCGATGATGGCTGCCGGGGCGGTGGCGTTCGTCCACAAAGAAGACGCCGTGGAGGCGTTATACAAAACCCTCGCGTTTGCCATGTATACCTATTATCCAACTCGACGCCCCTCGGTCTTCATGACCGCTGCCATGGGGGAGTGGAGCGGTACAGTGGTTGCCGCTAATACCCGTGACCCCTTTCTAGTCATCTGACCCCCCTCACTCCATCATCGCCGGTCTTCAGGGCCGGGCACCCTCCAGACAGCCGGAATACTCGTCAGGGGCATAGGTGACCTCAATGAGTTCGTGCCGGTCGGAGAGGTGGCTCCTTGAATTGGAAAGCTGGGACGAGTTCGTCTACGCCGCGGGGGCGCCCAAGAAGCCGTGGCTTTCATGTTGCGGAGCCGGAATACGCCGAGACCATGGTGACGGACAGTGGTCCCCGACCATGCGGTAGCCAGGCATATTGAGAATTCCTGCTCGCGTTTCGACGCATTGCGGAACGCCCATTTTCAGAGCACGCAACAAATGTCCTGATGCAGCACAGCTCGACGCCAGCCCCGACTTGCGGATGTTCGCCGAGAACCACGATCGCCATTGCGCACCACACTGGCGGAATCTGCTAGGCAGAGAGAAGGTATGAAAACATGGAGAGAGCGCGTGTCATTTGAAGAAAGCAAGTAGGTGCAGTACGTGCTGAGCGATGGGCCGCACGACGGCTCGCAGCGAGCCAAGAGCCCGATGACGCCATCGTGTAAAGGGAGTGGCAGCGGGCCTGGGATGTTGGATAGGGAATCTGAACTGCAGAGATGACCAATCGCGTTTGAACGTACCATTGGCAAACTCAGCCTGCACGGAGTCACGGATGAGCTGACGGGTCTGCTCAGGCGGCATGCGCCGTCGTTTACCACTGTGAAATTTGCGTGTCAATATGACAGAAGATGACAGTGGTGACGAACCGTATGGCTAATTTTTGGATTTCCTGGGCGAGGGGAAACGTAGGACATACGTCTACCTCCCTTTCTAGGCATGACATCTGATGACGATGAAGGCGGACTGGTATCCGTGCCTGAAAACACAATGCGCCCCCAGTAAAGATCCCTTAATCGATACCACTATTCTTCACGCCCCACCTTGCGGTTTGATCGACCTCCTCCTAGAATACGCCACCCTGCGAGGCCCCCATGCCCTTCACAGACCGTCGCATCAGGGTCTCGAAATGTTCTTGATTTCGCTGGCGATTGTGCTAGACCTATCAATAAGTGGTTCTCGGCACCTGCCGCTTTCAAGGGAAGAAGATCGGAAAGGCGCCACAAATGGCGAAGTTTCATCCCCAGAAGTTCCTCGCACAAGTCGGCCACGGCAAAACGACACTGATATGCCCGAAGAAACGGATTCTCTTTTCGCAAGGGGATGCGGCAGACGCCGTGTTCTATATCCAGACAGGCCAGGTCAAGCTGACGGTGATCTCGTCGCAGGGCAAAGAAGCGATCGTCGCCATGCTGGAGCCGGGGGCCTTTTTCGGGGAAGGGTGTCTGGCCGGGCAGCTGGTGTGCATGGCGACGGCAGCCGCTACGGAAAAATCTACGCTCGTCCGCATAGACAAACAGGCGATGATCCGTGTGCTCCACGACGAACCCAGCTTTTCCGAGTTGTTCCTCACGTATCTCCTGTCACGCAACATTCGCATCCAAGAAGACTTAGTGGATCACCTCTTTAACTCGAGCGAGAGGCGGCTGGCGCGGATGCTGCTGCTCATGGCCCATTTCGGGAAAGAAGGGAAGGCGGAGGCGATCATTCCGAAGATCAGTCAGGACATGCTCGCCGAGATGGTCGGCACGACACGCTCCCGTGTCAGTTTCTTCATGAATAAGTTCAGGAAGCTGGGCTTCTTGGACTACAATGGTGGCGTCCACGTGCACAGCTCCCTCCTCAATGTCGTGCTGCACGATTAGCACCTCGTATCGCTGCTGATCTTGCGTGGAGCACCGTCAACCTTTGGCATCATCACTTCCAGCCATGTGAGCACGTTTGACCAGACCGCTGCCGGTGTTCCCGTCACGCTGTGGCTCAGCAATGGAGATGAATCTAGGAGGAGACATGCCGACACACTCACGCACGGACGCACGCAGACGCCACCCAGCTCACCGAGAAAATCCTAAAAGCGGCAGCTAAGCCCCGCTAGCTGCGTCGGTAAAAGAGGCGTTCGAAAAGAAGAACCCTGCCTCTGTCGCTCCGAACACGCTGGGTGGGAACAAAGGCGGGAAAACCAGAGCCGCGAAAGCCAGCGTATCAAGGTAAGGTCGTCTCCGTTCTCGACGGCGATAACATCGAGGTACTGAACGGCCATCATACCGAACGCATCCGCCGCAAGACTCACGTATATCAACTGCCCGAACTGCAGGCAGATTGCGCCATATTAGAGTAGCGTTTAATAGCGCGGCTGAGGAAGCAGGGTTTCGAGTGGCGGGGAATGCCCATAGGAGGCGTCATGGCCGCGCAAGGACCGGCGGAAGCATCAGCTCCTGCCTTGCTCGCAAGAGTCTCCTCTACCGCCGCCGATGTACCGGAGTTCCGTGGGTATACTCCGCGCAAAGGCCCGAAAGGGGTTCTGTTACCACTCCGTACCACTACGAGCCGCTCGTTCCGGTGCCGATCTTATCGTGCCTTCCTCGTACCAGATGTACGGCGCTTCATTTTTCGAGCTGGCGAAGAGACAGCACGTGTTTCTCATCGTTCACTTCGCGCACTTTCGCTTCGATTTGATCTCCTCGGCCAATACGTCCTCTCGTCTCGGTGCCTGAATCGACACGCAAACTCACTTCTTTACCGTCAAACCGCTGGACGAGATAGTTATCACCATCAACGCGCAACACTTCGCCCTTGATGGTGTGGATGCCTTGCCGTGCTTCTTCATTGCACTTCACGAGATTCGGTTCTCCGCCTTTCCTATCAGCACAGGGGTCAATTTCCATTTTGTCGGCTGCTTGCGTGACATTGGAAAGACTCAGACACAGCACGAAACTACACGACATGAGACCGATGATTTTGGGAATAGATACCATGAGAGCCTCCTCGGTTAGATGTAAACAACGTATAGGACTAACTGTACGCTCTTCGAAGTCTTCCTCGCTGAGCAATTTTGACCAGGCTGGCTTTGGGAGAGGAGGATTGTGCGATCTTCAAGAAGCTCCAGAACAAGCAGAAGACACTGATCCGGATCGATTACGGTGCCCGTGAAAGTTCACAATCTCATTGCCTTCACACCTCTGACCATTCCTCTCGTGTTCCTCCACTCAGGCATTTTCGCCGCCGAATTCACCAGCCCCGTTGTTTCCGTCCTCGACGGCGACACTCTCGAAGTCCTGCACTACCAACACTCCGAACGTATCCGCCTCAGCGGCATCGACTGCCCCGAGAAAGGCCAAGCCTTTGGCAAGAAAGCGAAGCACGCCGCCTCGGCCCTCGCCTTTGGGAAGGAAGTCACGATCCAGACCCACGGCCACGACAAGTACAAACGCATCCTGGGAGATGTGATCCTGCCCGATGGAATGAACCTCAATCAGGAACTAGTGAGGCAGGGCTGGTGCTGGTGGTATCGAAAGTATGCGCCGTGGAATACCACGCTGGGAACGGTTAGAAACTGAGGCGAAAGAGGAGAGACGAGGGCTTGGGTAGAACCGAACCCTATTCCACCGTGGGAATGGAGACGACTTGGTAGAAGTAGATAAGGTCCTCGTAGCTGATGCCACCCTCGAAACGTCCCCACGGGCAGCCTAGTTTTGCGGTGTCATGCGAATCGAGTCTATGTCCTCTGGGATCCATGGGATGGACAGGGTACTGGTGCTCGTGTCTCTTCTCCTTGTCGCGTGGCGTGTCCCCCCTCTCCTGACGTAGACCACTCGTACGCCGCGAGTCAACGCAAACATGTCCCAACGCCGCTTCAAAGAATGACCGGGCCGCCGCCCAATCAAGCCCTGCATGTCCCCAACTGTCCCAAGCTGTCCTAAAAAGGCCTAAACTGCCTAATTCCTTTCTCAGAAGTGGCCCCGGAAATTTGAACAAGCCGATCAGTGGAGGATCGGCTACCGTTGATGGCGCTGCTGGGCGATGAAAGGGAGCAGACGATGGCAACACAAACGAGACGGACGCATTCAGCGGTGTTCAAAGCCCAAGTGGCGCTGGCCGCGATGGGCGGCGACAAAACGCTGGCCGAACGGGCACAGCGGTTTGACGTGCATCCCAACCAGATTATGGAGTGTAAACGGCAACTCAGCGAGCGAGCGGCCGACA
>DATHTZ010000341.1:0-7715 GCA_035462675.1 Nitrospiraceae bacterium
CGACCCACGCGTTTCTGCGGTCTCGTGACCCAGGGGTCAGCGGGCTGCCACGCTCAGATGGTTTAGGCACGCGATCATTTAAAAATCGATACCAAGATACAAGGGGAAAGTTACTATTGACGATTCGTTTGGCAAATAACCCTGGCGAGTTCGCTTCACTCGAAAGAAACTCTCGACCAAAGTTGTTGCATATCTCCATCGGAAATTATTCGTGATTAATCGAAAAAGTTGGTTGTCCAATCATCCACCATATTTTGAGGAGCCGACTTGTCTGTAAGAAGTGGCAGTGCTTTCTTCGTGATCGCCTCAATGTTGGAATGCTTCTTCTCTCTAGACCTTTCTCCGCTGCTCCCGGCTTAATCCCACGACCTGCCTCTTTGCTCGTTCATTAGGCACACTCCAGCATTCTGGACCAACTGAACAAGCTTGCGCCCGAGACAAGAGGTCTACTAAAGAAAGATTGGGTGCTCTTAGATTGAGTTACTCACTGATGGCTGCAGGGGAATGATTTCAAGAGTGTGTGATCCCATAAACAAGGTCCACGCAGAAATTAATGTTGGACATGGTTCGTGATTGCAGGCCCCTGCAACCAACTTTGCTACCTCTCAGCGGGACGCGAATCGTGGGGTAAAATAGCAGGTTGTGGGTGCCCTCCACCATTTTTCTCGACCGCTAGAGACTTCTAAGATTCCTTCCGGCAGGAAGGTCCAATTAACCTGCGCCAAAAACTTCCCTTTGAAATCATAAGGAGTGTGGGTCGATTTCCTGAATGATTTGTTTCCTGAATGATTTGAACTATCCTTGGGCCGGTTCAAAAACAAATATTTTTGAAGTCAAGGACCGACATGCCTCACACATTTCCATTTTTCTCTGGAAGGTGATCCTTGCCCCCTAGATTACCTCGGGTCTTTCTGAAGTTCTCCCTCACGATCACCTGGGCGTTGCTCATCGAACCGTCACCCTATGAGTTCCCATCATGTCGCAGCATCGTCCTTTCACCCCTCCCGTCGAACGCCTTTTTTACGACTGCCAACAGTGTGTCTTGATCGATCGGTTTCGACAAGATGCTGGACACGCCTTGCACGAGGAGAAGCCCAGCCCTCTCGGACGTCACTTCGCCGCTCAACACAATGACAGAGGCATGGGGAAAGCAAGATCGAAAATAAGTAATCGCCTCCATTCCACTCATTTTCGGCATATTTAGGTCGCAAATGATGGCGCCTAATGCAATCGGGTTATCTCCATGCTTGATAGCCCTGACGCCTGCTTCTCCATCCTCAGCTTCCACCACGTCATACCCCGCCTTCGACAAGATCAGACGTACCGATTTCCTGACATCCGCTTCGTCGTCCACGACCAGCACTCTCCCTTTGCTCATACGGCCCTCCTCCTTTGTCAAACGCGTATGTTGGCTTGCTATCTTCCACCAATGAGTTGAGAGCAATTAGCATAGGTGCCGATGGTAAGCAAACCCCACGGGCCTGCGGGGCCCTGCCAGCATTTCAAGCGTATCGCGGGAACATTGATCTCGTCATGACTTCGCCGCCATATTTTTTGCCAGAACTCTACAACAACGAACTCTCGCAATCTTCCATCAAGTTTGCCAATTACAAGGAATGGCAGGAAGGCTTTTTAGCCGCACGATGCAAACTAGCGCCAATTGAGGATGTCCCGCGAATCTTTATCATTCGTAGTCGAAGGCGAGGCGCATTGCAACGGAGGAGATGATATTGGCAAACTCGCCAAGGTCTGGACAAAAGAAAGGGGAGCATCCGATTACCTGAAACTACACCACGATTCGCAAGAAGCATCGCAAGTGGCAACCAATATATGTTGATTTTGGTCCACATTCTAGATCGTAAGAGAATCCCTCAAAACAGCGGACTTAGAATTTGGTTCTTAGATAGGTTTTCGATCCCGCCAGTTATCAGTTCAGATCCAGCCTTGTATCTCAATAGATGCCCCTCCAAGGCCCTCACTCATGTGTCTGTTGGGTCATCATGTTGAGAAAGGATGCTTTTACGGAAGGTGTATGGGGGCACAGGCCTTGCTGTCTAGCTCATTCAAACCCCTGAAGCAATCATGGCCAAACACATTCTCGTTCATTACGTAGCGTTCTGGGACGTCCGCAGTGGCCGGAGCACGGTCTCTTTCCCTAACTGCTCACGCAGCAAGCCGCCTCAGATCTGTTCTGTGGGATGGAAGTCACGCCTCAGACCCATGGTCTCGACAAGTATACGTGCATCTCGGGGATGTGATGCTGCCCGATGGCATGAATCTCAATCAGGAACTCGTCAAGCAGGGCTGGTGCTAGTGGTATCGAAAGTGTGCGCCAGACCCCCTGCTTCAGGAGGCGAAGCACCGTGAATGCCGCAGTGAACTCTTGCATCCGTGCGTGCTGTTCCCCGAGGGGTGGCATTGCAGCTCCATGGCGGAGTTCACCAGGTTTATTGCAGAGCTGTCTACGGTTCGAGCAGAACCTCACTCAACGAAACCGGGGTTGGTGCCAGGAGATCGTAGCCTTGGTAGGAAAGTTGAATGCCGCCGATCCCGATGGTCAGCGCAAAGAAGGCCAACAGGATATAAAAGGTAAACTGGAACGCTCGCCGATTGGTGAACACGCCGGACGCATAGAGGTGCAGCGTCACGAGCACCAGCGGTTGTAAAAACAGGATGGTGACAATGATGTTCATCCTGGGAGGCTTTCCACGGCATCGCAGAAACCGAGATACGAGCTAACTAATTATCCAGCAAGCTCCATGCCTCATCTAAAATGCACTTGTCATTGGTCGCAGCCTGCAGTTTTTCCCCACATTTGTGCCTGTGCGGAGGCTGCTTTAGAAGTATGGAAGCGGGCTAAGTGAATTGAAAACGATTCAGTGCTGAATCCAATTTGATTCACCGGAACGAATCGAATAGACCGGCTCCACCTCACTCCACTCATTCCAGCCTACTCCAATCAAAGTTCGAGTTTTGCGAAAACCTTGGCTGGAGTGGGCCTGAGGAGAGTCACGGCAACGCTTTCCTAAACCGCTGGTCTCTGGTCTAGGCAGCCAGAGCAACCCCTTGAATTTCAAAGCGGAGGAGAGGTGCCAACGACGGTTGGATCGCTTGCCCTCCACCAGCCTTCGCTTGCGCGTGCCGCGCGCTTTTCCCCTATCGTTGCGCGCGGATAAAGCTATCCAGTATCCTCCTTCGTCTCTCTTCATGCGATGAATGGGGGGATGAATCTGTGCCAGATTATTTTCAAGGCAGCCGCACATAGACCCTTGCACCATCGTTCGTACTTCTTTAGAATGCCTCCCTGCGAGGCCCTTATGCCCTTCTCGATTCGCCCCTACCTTCGCTTCCATGGTATGACATTCGTCGTGTGTCTACTCAGCCTGAGTTCCATGGTGAATGCTGATAGTCTGTGGAGTGGGGCGTGGATTCTACGTGAGCACCCGCAAGGAGGTCGCCTCATGATGACAGTAGAGGAGGTGGCCACCGGATGGAATCTAACCTACAAGGTTGTCGGCCCGGATGCACCGTCGAGCACCGTCTCGACTGTCCAGACGCCGCTCGACGGCAAAGACGTTCCTCTATTGGTCAATGGCAAGCCATCGGGCCAAACGATGGGGATAAAAAGGATCGATACTCATCGCACGGTCACGGTCCTGAGGTTTAAAGGGAAGGAAACAGGTATCTCGAAGGCGGAGGTCTCGCCCGATGGCAAGGTCCTCAAAGTCGAGACCGATTACGCGGACTCGAACCCCATCGGAAAAGAAATCCAGTACTGGGACAGGCAGTAATGACCATCGCGTTGCGTTTGGATCAACGACAGCGAGTGTCTCCAATTATCCGTGTTCATTCTGATCTGTGCTCAATACCTCAAGAAACGCATGATTAGCTTCTTCTCCAATCCGTCCAGTCGCTGATGGTCACACTCGTCATCTGTTTCGTGGCCCTATATAGCCATTTAGCCTTTCGTGCTGCG
Organism: Nitrospiraceae bacterium; assembly: GCA_035462675.1. Lineage (GTDB taxonomy): Bacteria > Nitrospirota > Nitrospiria > Nitrospirales > Nitrospiraceae > Palsa-1315. The sequence continues at coordinate 3,977 of DATHTZ010000341.1, forward strand.
AGGTCCCGCCGTATGGCTCTGATCGCCTTGTGGTTTCCAAGATGCACGTTGGCTGTCTCCCAACCCATTGCGTAGAGGAGGTTGCCCTCATCTCGTTTCCTCGGCAATGCGGTCAGTTCAATACGGGAGCAATAGGGGGAGAGCCGTCGCATAAGCCAGCTGCCCTGCACCCGCACAAAAGGATCACGACTCCGAACAGCCTGGTCCAACATATATTGATAGAAGATGGTGTTGGGTCCGCCGCCCTCTCCTGCCCACACACAGGCTGAGAGCCCCAACGCTTTCGCTTCACGGGCAATCTTCCCTCCCTGCCAATCGGCCAATGCAACGAACCGCGGGTGCCCTAGGCTTCCCAAACCTGACACCCGTCGCCTGAGACGATACGACAGACCTGATTCCGGCATCAGATGGTCAAAGGCCGTCTTCACACTGTGAGGAACAGGCCCCTTCACCGGCGGCAGCGCCTCCATTTTCTGCCAGAACTTGACTGGGTCGCGGAGCTTATTGGTCGCAATGTCACGCAGCCACTGATGCTGCTCGGCCAGCACAAACGGTCGGCCTCCCGAGTTCAACCCTTCCGTGTAGCCAGTTAGCAGCGCATCACAGGCATTCTTGGGTTTGATCGCCAGATGCTTCGTATCGACTGCCAATGTGGCGCTGACGGCCAATCGTACCAGATCGTTAGTGTACGGGAGTGGATAGGCCTCATCAAAATCATTGACTCCCCAAATTAAGCGACCCTCACTGTCGCGCCATGTTCCAAAGTTCTCGACGTGCGCATCTCCAATCGCCCGCAGCCGCGGTGAAGTGACTATGTCACCACAGACTTCTGGCCACACCTGGATCCATCGGTAAAACGTGGACCGGAGAAAGGAAAAGGTGTCCCGTTTCATCACGTCGTGTTTGAGGGCGAGGTCTTTGGGCACGAGAGAGATCTGCTTCGCCAGCCAGGTCTCATAGAGTCGGGTAGCCCGGTGAATCTTCATCAGCATCGAGACACACAAGTCACATGGTGTCGCACGGAGCGAACCAGCACTTTTTATTTTTGGAACAGGCGGAAGGATACGTCAACGCACTTTAAAAATCGACATTTCTGCCCTCGACCATCTGACTGGTTTTTGATCACTGTGAACAAAACGACTAGGAAGCCACAAAGAGGTTGAAAGTCGTTTTGACGGTGCAATCTATCGTATGACGTGAGGACCCGATCGGGACTCGAACCACAAAAAACAGTCGCAGAACAGAGCGATTTTACGCTCGTTCTAACAAGCTGCTCTTCCGCACTCCCACGGCGGCGCTCGTTACGGATCGGCCCACAACCACATCTTGGCGCCTCGCGCTGTGTTCCCCAACTCTTCCAGCAGCGTATCCCCTGTTGCATACTTCCGATACCACCAGAAAATCCCTTCCGAATCAGTGCTTGATAGCGCATGCGCCTATCAGGAAGCGCCGCATCTCCCAGTAGCCGGTGGGACCTGTTCAATGCTAGGATCCCACCGGCTACCCGAGGTGTTGAACCGACGCAAGGGAACGGGTAGTCGGAGAATTTCAGTTAGCCATCGAGTAGTTTACCGGCATGGAGTTTTGGAGGATCGGCATCCAGAGGGGATCGTATGAAAACGTTTCAAGTACGACAAAGCATTCATTATGATCTGATGATCGCCGCAGGCACGGAACAGGAAGCGATTCTGAAGGCCGGCGGTATCCCATTGACTCAGTGGGACACCGAGACCGAGATCACAGCCGAGTTGATCGATGAAACGGAAGAATTGGACGAATACTGATGCCCAAGGCCGTTCTGGCGCCTACGATACGGGACGCCCTCGTATTGGCTCTAGTCTCCTGTACGCTCGACTCGCCCGAGACACCCCTGCCTCATCTTAATGATCCTGCCCAGCCATGCTAGCCGATTGAGGGACTGCTCTGGCTCACTCCTCCTTCGCCACAATCGTGTACTTGATCCCTCGTACGCGGGGCGTGACAGAATCTTCCTCTGCACCAGCTCCTCTTTCCGCTGGTATGGTCGGCCCTCGATGATCTTTTCGGCATAGGCTATGCCCATACCAGGGAGTGCCTTGAGTTGCTCGACAGTGACTGTGTTGAGGTTGAGGAGATCGGTTTTCTCAGCGGCGAGAGGACAAGGCTCGAACCAATCGGGACGGAAACAACGAACCCCATGACAGCAAGCAGAAAGCATATTCCGACGAGTACACGTAGATCGGCCATGATGACACCTCCTTGCCACTCAACCTGTGAACCCATTCATATGAAAAAATAGCGGACGGGCGCGAGGCAAAAGACACGAAGAGGTACTTCGGAGGGGGGAGAGCCTTGAGGCCATTTCTGCAATAGCCACAATCTCCCACATGTTGGAGACCGTCGGTTACTCGGCAGGCATGCTGTCGCGTTTGGGGCGATCGTCGATCATGGCGTAACCTTCTCTACGAAAAGGTTGCGTACGGGTGCATAATTAGTCCCTACTGCACGCGGCCTTCCACACAGTCTGACCAATACTGCCTGGCATGACTGGTACCCACTTACCTATTTGTGAGTTGGTAGAAACCATCGTTCCACTTCCCATATTGTCCGAGAACTCTTTTCGCGCAACCACCCGACTGCGCCCTTCTGCGCAGTCGAATTCCCATTGTTCCTTGGCACTTAAAAACCTGATGCCCCCCATAGTTTGTACAGTCTTGTAGTCATAGAATTGCCACATCTTCACCAGATTACTGTTACGGCGTATGGTGGCTGGATCCACGTATACAGTCTTTCCTGCTTCGTCGCCGTCACTCACCTTTACCCAGTCCGCATATGCAGGTCCACTATTCAGCACCAGGAGTGTGAAAAGGAGCAGTCGTTTCATGTGAATCCCTCAGTGAGCCATGGTCACTATGTGTTGTTCAGCTTCCATTCCCGTGCCGACTCTTACGCTTTGGCAATCTGTGCCGGAGTCATGCGACCTGCAATCTCATCTCGATTTTCTACTGCAACCGCTTTCTTCACTTCACGCGTCAAGCTGGCTGCTGCGACGTTGTACCACATGTATGTCACACATATTCCTGCTTTACGCCATGTCCGAATTCCTAGCAGGATGCTGAAAAAGTCCGCCAGCGGCGTTCTCGCATCGCTCAGAGGCTCAACGTACCGAAGCGTACGCCTCGCCTCTTCGCTCGCTGCGGCCTTACTGACGGCCTTTTGGAGCATCCTGAGACTATTTTAACATCGGCGCCATACAGAACATTCATTCGGCGTTTTGTGCATAAACCGAGTTTTCCCACAACCTGCTAGAGCCCTCCGAGAGTGTTTCGTGCACCTGCGTGCCATTGCGCAGCAGCGTTCTCACGCCACTGTCGCGCCGGCGCAAAATCCTGGAGGGGTACCTTTTTCGAAGCCACACATCCCTCCGATATTGTACTGCTCGTTCGCGTCCTCCGGTTCGGCCAGCGGTCCCCACTCACGCAGGGCAGTCGCGTAGTCTCCACGTTTGTAGGCATCCATGTCCGCTTGACCATTCGAACATGTAGGGGACACGGCGAGACACATGAACGAACGCACAAGGACGATTGTGAATCAGAGAGATATGGGCCGTTTGTCACGCAAGCACAAGCTCCGTCGGCTTTTGCGCCAATCGTTTGACGTAATACCGGAGCCAAATGCGATGCTCATTCTGCAGTGTCACAGTCAACGAGGGCGGGTCCTCGGAACGCATGGGCAGATCACCGGAGAGTTGCAAACCTAT
>DATHTZ010000342.1:0-4594 GCA_035462675.1 Nitrospiraceae bacterium
ACATCGTTCCAACAGTCATCCTTGGATCTCCGATGCAATTGACTCCCGCCAAAGAACAGATTATTCGTTTGGCCTATCAGCCGACGGAGCAGGGCATCCTCGCCGCAGCCCTGACAGATCGAGGGCGCCTGTGGTATGTCTCCCCATCGTTCTCGACCACCCCTGTTGCCCTGACCGACCACGGTGCTGAGCCCGTGACGTCCTTGCTCTTTGACAGCCGGGGCGAAACACTGTCGATTGGAACGGCCGGCGGGAACCTCTACCGCTACGATGTGCGAGAGGATACCCAGCCTAATTTGACCGAAACCATACCTGTGACCCCGGCTGGTGCTTCGGTCACAGCCCTGTCCTACTTGATCGGAGATCGTTCGCTGGTCATCGGGAGCAGCACCGGCGACGTCTCAGTCTGGATGCCAGTGCGGCAGGCTCAAGAAAGTTCGATCACTCGCTTTCAGCAGATTCATCAGTTCGATGCGCATCCATCTCCCGTCACCGTGATCTCTCCATCGCTTCGCGACAAAGGATTCATCACCGGCGATACACAGGGTAATCTGTTTGTCCACTATTCCACCTCGGCACAGACTGTGCTCAAGCTTCCGGGGAGCCAGCAGGCGATTCGTACCCTGACATTTTCCCCCAAAGCCGATGGAGCCGTGGCCCTCACCAGCCAGGGAGAATTGCTGACCTATGCGATTCACAACCCTCACCCCGAGACGACACTCGCAACCCTGTTCAAGCCCGTCTGGTATGAAGGCTACGAGGGACCGGAACATGTGTGGCAATCTTCCAGTGGCGCCGACGATTTTGAAGCGAAGTTCGGCCTGGTCCCGCTGATCTTCGGCACACTGAAGGGAACCCTGTACGCCATGTTAGTCGCAGTGCCTCTTGCTCTCTTGGGCGCCATCTATACTTCGATGTTCATGCACCCCAATCTTCGAGCCAAGATCAAACCGACTATCGAGATCATGGCGGCGCTCCCGACCGTCATCCTGGGATTCCTGGCAGGACTGTGGCTGGCGCCTGTGCTCGAACGGATTTTCCCTGCAATGGTCGCTATGACTGTGGTCGTGCCTGTGAGCGTCGCAGTCACGGCGATTCTTTGGCAATATCTCCCAGTCGTAATCATTCGCCGTCTTCGCCCTGGGATCGAATCGTTTGTCCTGATTCCTGTCATCATCGGTGCCGTCTGGATCTGTCTGGGCTTAAACCAGCCGATTGAGGTATTTCTGTTCGGAACCGACTATAAAACCTGGTTTGCCACCCATTGGGGGCTCCGGTACGACCAACGAAATGCTCTCGTGGTGGGGTGTGCGATGGGCTTTGCCATCGTTCCGATCATCTTCAGTATTTCCGAGGAAGCCTTGTCCAACGTCCCACGGCACTTGATCGCCGGGTCTCTTGCGCTGGGAGCCACCCGTTGGCAGACCTTGGTCAAGCTCATGCTTATCTCAGCAAGTCCAGGAATCTTTTCTGCCATGATGATCGGTTTTGGCCGGGCCATTGGAGAAACCATGATCGTCCTTATGGCCACGGGGAACACCCCCATTATGGATTGGAGCCTATTCAATGGCTTTCGCACGTTATCGGCCAATATCGCCGTGGAAATTCCAGAGGCCCCTTATGGAGGCACCCTCTATCGCATCTTATTCCTAGCGGCCGTGCTCTTATTTATATTTACGTTTCTGATCAACACCGTGGCGGAAGTCATCCGGCAGCGGTTGCGGACGAAGTATAGCCAGTATTAATGCGCGTCACATTCAAAAAATTCCTCGCCTCCGGAAACGTCTTCATCTGGGGATGTGCCGCCGGCGTGTCGGTATCCCTGCTCATGGTCTTCGGACTGTTGCTGTTGATCGCCATCAACGGCTTGGGATACTTTTGGACTGCGAACATCGTCGAGCTCACCCTGAAAGATACACAGCACGTCATGGGGCAACTGGCCGGACGCGAGGTCATCCCTCGCTCTGTCACGCCGGACCGTCCAGAAGGAAAAAGCCGCCTTCGAGTCAAGATCGGGAATCGTGACATCTATGGACTTGATTTCAAATGGGTCAACGACGATCAGATTGTGTCAGAAACGTATCCGCCAGATATTGCACTCTTGGAACGCCGCGAATGGGGCAACATGTATGCCAGGATCAAGGCGGTCTACAAAGGAGAGACGCTTCAGGCAGAAGGGAATGACGCTGGGTGGAGTGCATTGGCCCCACTGATCGACACCGCCAATACCCTTCATCAACAGATCTCTCGGATCGAGAGAATCGAGATCGGCTCTATTAACACGGACATCGAGCAGGCGCGGTTGAAAATCCGGGCACTAGAAATTGGGGCTGCCCCCGATACGAGGGAGAGAGGGCAAATCGATAGTCTCAAAGCCCAGGTGGCTGCCGCTGAGTCCCGTTATCAGGAAAAAACTCTGGAACTGGATACCCTACGCACACAATTCAATGAATACTCTGTCCTGATGGTGGATGCGAACGGACGAGAAAAACAGATCCCAGTCGGGCAGATCATTCGCGCCCTACTCCCGAACGAGATGGGCCTGATGCACAAGAGTTGGATCTATCTCACCAATATGTGGTCGGTTCTCAGCACCGAGCCTAGGGAGGCTAACACGGAAGGCGGCATTTTCCCGGCTATTTTCGGCACAGTCATGATGGTCATCATCATGAGCCTCGCCGTCGTTCCCTTCGGCGTGCTTGCCGCGCTCTATCTGCGAGAATATGCCAGACAAGGTGTCATGGTTCGTCTCGTAAGAATCGCCGTCAACAATCTTGCAGGCGTGCCCTCGATTGTCTTCGGTGTGTTCGGGCTAGGCTTTTTCATTTATGCCGTCGGCGGAACCCTCGATACTCTCTTCTTTCCCGAACGTCTTCCGACGCCGACGTTCGGCACCGGCGGTATTCTCTGGGCGTCCCTGACTCTGGCCTTACTCACAGTGCCGGTGGTCATTGTCTCCACAGAAGAAGGACTGGCCTCTGTACCCAGGGAATTTCGTGAAGGATCATTGGCGCTTGGCGCAACCAAGTTGGAAACGATGCTCAAAGTCGTGATACCCTCTGCCTTACCGGGCATTCTGACTGGATTGATTTTAGCGATGGCCCGCGCAGCGGGCGAGGTGGCGCCGCTCATGCTCACCGGGGTCGTGAAGCTTGCGCCTTCGCTCCCCATAGACGGTTCTTGGCCTTTTCTCCACTTTGATCGAAAGTTCATGCACCTGGGATTTCATATTTACGACGTCGGGTTCCAGTCCCCCAATGTGGAAGCAGCGAAACCAATGGTCTACATCACGACTTTGGTATTGATCACCGTCGTCGTCCTGTTGAATATGACGGCGATTATCCTGCGTAACCATCTGCGCAAGAAATATGCAGGATCAGTATTATAAGGATAATCTATGTACCCTTCTCCACCTTTGACACAACAGTCGTTCTCATCACAAGGGCTCAACTCACAAAGGCGTAACGTGCAGAACGATCCTCAACAGCCATCTGACCATAATTCCAAGGCTCAAGCCGTCAAATTGACCTTGAATCAGGTCGATTTTTTTTACGGAGATCGCCAGTCTCTCTTCAAAATCGATATGGAAATCATCAAAAATCAGGTCACATCGTTCATTGGGCCGTCCGGCTGTGGAAAATCCACCTTGCTGCGCTGCCTCAATCGGCTCAACGACTTGATTGAAGGCGCTCGATTAGAAGGCACCATGCTGCTCGACCGCGTGAATATCTATGGTCCCGATGTAGACATCACCGACCTGAGAAAACGTGTCGGGATGGTCTTTCAGAAATCGAACCCCTTTCCGAAATCGATCTACGAGAATGTGGCCTATGGGCCGCGTCTTCATGGAATCAAAAACCGTGGCCAGTTGGATCAGATCGTAGAAGAGGGGCTCAAGGGCGCCGGGCTGTGGGATGAAGTGAAAGATCGGCTCCACGTAAGCGCCTTCGGTCTCTCCGGAGGGCAGCAACAACGGCTGTGCATCGCCCGCGCACTCGCGGTCAAACCGGATGTCTTGCTGATGGACGAACCCTGCTCGGCGTTGGATCCCGTAGCCACCGCCAAAATTGAAGAGCTGCTCTTTTCCTTGAAGCAGGACTTGACGGTCGTCATTGTCACCCACAATATGCAGCAAGCAGCGCGGGTGTCCGATTGGACGGCATTCATGTACCTTGGCGAAATTGTGGAGTTCGGCCTTACGAAACAGCTCTTTACCACGCCTTCCAAGAAACAGACCGAAGACTACATCACCGGACGATTTGGGTGACCATGACGACACAACGCCACTTTGACGAAGAACTCTCTGACTTGAAGACCAAGCTCCTGCGAATGGCTGGGCAGGCGGAGGATCAAATCGACCAGGCTCTCACTGCACTGGTGACGCGCGACTCTGCCTTGGCCCGCCAAGTCATTGAGCGGGACCACCAGATCAATGCCTTGGATGTGGAGATCGACGAAGAGAGTATCCGGTTGCTGGCCCTCCATCAGCCTGCCGCACGGGACTTGCGGTTGGTGACGACAGCGATGAAAATCGCCACCGAGCTCGAGCGAATCAGCGACCTGGCTGAAAATGTCTCCGAACGGGCGATCGAAC
>DATHTZ010000343.1:0-4351 GCA_035462675.1 Nitrospiraceae bacterium
CTGTAAGCAGCAATCCCTTCATAACGTGCTCCTTTATCATTGGCCGAACGATTTGCAATTCGTCATCGCGCACACCTACTACTGGACTATGTGGCCAAAATTTCCGGCCAGTCTCCCGGACACGGCCGCCTCAGCAAGCCGTCCGTCACGAGGCTGCTTGGCAGGCGAGGCGTAGCCGAGTCCGTCTGTCCAACCCATCAAGTAGAACTCCCAATCGTTCGGCTCGACAAACGTGTCTGTCGGTAAGGCTAGTTGTGCCACATCCATCGGTTTGACATAGCGCGGGGTTACGATGATCACCAGCTCTGTCTGATTCTTCTGGTAACGTGAGCTTCTGAACAACGCACCCAGAATTGGGATGTCGCCGAGGACCGGGAACTTCGCGATTGTTTCACGCATGTTGTCGCGCAGCAAACCGGCAATGGCAAAGCTTTGCCCGTCGGCTAACTCGACCACAGTCATGGCTCGTCTGGTGACAATCGTGGGAACATTAAATCCTTGAATCTGGAGCGCGTTCGTAAAGTCCAGCTCTGACACTTCCGGAGCCACCGCCATACTGATACGATTGTTCGCGAGAACCGTAGGGGTAAAGGAAAGCCCGACCCCGAACTTCTTATATTGAATGGTGATCACTCCGAACGCCTGCGGTATAGGAAATGGAAATTCTCCGCCTGAGAGAAACTGGGCTTCCTGTCCGCTGATCGCCACTAATGTCGGCTTCGCCAACACTTTAATTGCATCTTCCTGCTTCAAGGCATCGATAAATCCGGTCCAGGTAATGTCCCCGGTCTGGAACTTCACCAGCGCATTGACCGCACCAGACACAAGCTGGCTCAGGGGATTAGCCGCTGAGCCATCACCGCCCAGTGTGGTGATATTGTTGAGAGCCGTGAATCCAAAATTGTTTCCATTATGGAATCCGGCCATATTGACGCCGAGTCGACGAATGAGGTTCCGGTCCATTTCTGCGACACGTACCTCGAGCATGACTTGCTGGGCGCCTCCCACCTGGAGCAAGTTCACAACCTTCTTCGGCGCATAGGGTTCGGCGACTTCCAGCGCCCGTGACTGACGAGCCAGGCTGCTGATCGTTCCGGACAGGTTGATATGATCGTGCGTCGCGGTCACAAGAATGCCCGTCTCATCGGGGAGTATCTTGTGCAACTGTTCCCGCAATTGGCTCAAATCCGGACTGACCCTGATGTCGAATGCGGAAAAGAGCTCGCCATTCTCTTTCCATAGGGTCAACGTCGTGACACCGATCGCTTTGCCGGTCAGGTAGATCTGCTTTGGCGAAAGCACGACGGTGTCGGCCACCTCTGGATTCGCCAGGGATGCCCGCTTGATCGACGTCGTGAGATCGACCACCTGGGATTTTCCCACGCCGAGTTCAAAACGCTGTGCCTCGCTGGCCACAGCCTTCGAATCGACCATTCCCTGGGCGCCAGCCCCCTGAGACCAAAGGGTGACACAGAGTGCTAGGAGACAACTGCAGGCCATCGAGCTCTTCATCACATCGCTCCTTTTGTCGAGTGTTTCTGCTGAGCCTTCACCGGCATCCACCGGCGAATCAGGCTCAGAACTTCACCGAATTCACCGCCGTCCCTCGGATCACTTCGACGGTCACCTGCTCCCGATCATTCACCTTTACTTCGCTCGGCTGCTCGGGATAGATTTTCAACAGATTGATCACCTTCTTTGGAGCATAGGCCTCCGCCACCGCCAAAGCCTGGGATAATTTGGCGGGACTGGAGACCGTGCCCGCGAGAGTGAGATGGTCGTTGCTGCAAACAAGGTGAAGGTTGGTCTCATCCGGCAACAATCGGCTAAACTTCTGCGTGAGTCGGGCCACATCGAGGACCACCTCCACGTCGAAGATGGCAAGAATCTGATCGTCCTTTCCCCACAGCGTCAGATTGGTCGATCCGAAGCCTTTGCCTGTGACATAGATTTGTTTGGGTGACAGCACGATCGCATCGGCGATCGCCGGATTCGCCAGAGAAGCCCGTTTGATCACGACCGGCACATCGACGACGGTTGACTTCCCCAGCACGAGGTCCAACGCCTGCACATCCTTGCTGGCCTGGGCCGAGATCATCGAAGCCGAACTGTTGGCCCACAGAGGTTGCCCCAGCAACGACCCTGCCGCTACAATCGTTCCTGCAATCACACTGGCAAGATTCAAGTTCTGTGATTTCGATCTAGTAATGGATTTCATGGTGTTCTCCCCTTAGAATTTCACTTGGGTGCGCTCGCCACCCTTGATGACATCGACAAAGAACGCCTCACCCTCTTTCTTGATTTCTTTTGTGCGGAAGGATGCCAGGAGCGAAGCCACGTTGGCGCCCTTCGTCAGTACCTTCTCGACGTTGAGCGGATTCCGGAGCGCAAGCCGAAGCTTCCCTTGATTGGACGCAAGCGCCAATTTCTCCGCTTCTTCTATGTCCACTTCGAGCGTCATCACCTGGACCGGCTTCGGATCTTTCTGGTCTCCGTTCTTCTCGTATTGCATGCCGGCCGCAAGAACTTTGAGGTTTCCTAGAATCATCTTAGCAATCGGATTCTGAGACTTTGAGTCCGGCTCGATGGTCACCATCACATCCACATGGTCACCCGGCTTGATGAACCCCGACACCCCGATCACATCATCGACTTTTACCGACATCGCTCGTTTCATTGGATCAGTCACCGCCGCCACGCCCGATCCCACGTCTTTCCCCGATGCCAGCTTGGACCGAAGAATGACTTCATTCATCTTGAGGTCGTTCAGCAACACGGCTTCCTTCAGATCATCGATATTCTTGTAGTATCCCTCAGGGATGGCGACGGCTGGATAACTCACCACCTGCAACATCTCTGGCGTCAGTTTCGTGCCCCAGGCAAGATCGGCTTTGGCTATAACCACGTCCCCTGTAGCGACCATCGGAATGGCAGCCTCTGCCAGATGCCGAAACTCCGCGTCACGCAGCCACCCCATCACTAACAGAGCGGTTATCAATCCGATCACCACTGCGCCGGCGAAAAAGAGCTGGGGACGATACTTTTGCATGATCACGCCTCCCTGAAGTGTAGATGCCAAGTTAATTTCCGTCAAAAACAGTTACAATCCTATCCAATCCCTATTCCCTTCCTTCCGAACCGAACCCCACACCTTTTCACCCGAGCGGATACCACCAGTAGGACCCGATCGTCCCAAGACCAATCGCGACAGCATAAGGCACCTTCGGAGATGCACCTTGAACTGGAGTCATCGCCTGCACCGACCGTGTTAAAATCATGGCTTGAACATGAGACCATAGCCACAAGCCCAACTTTCGCCACCCCTGGTGGAAACCGAGCACCACAAGGGCCAACAGACCCCCAACGAGCGCAATAGCGATGGCGGCGGAGATTGTTTGCGCGGGACCAAGAAAGCTTCCAACCGCGGCAAACAATTTCACATCTCCTGCCCCCATCCATCCGCACACATACAAGATGACGAATAACCCGAGCCCCACTGCTGCCCCCTCCAGACTGAACACGAATCCCGCGAACTGGTTCATGACTGTATGAAAACCGAGGCCGACAAGGATCGAGGGGGCAGTCAGCCAGTTTGGGATTGTCCTCCAGCGCAGATCGGACGCAATGGCCGTTCCCAGAATGAGGAACAGGAAAATTTCTGTCATATCAATTCTCATCGTGGCGATTCTCTGTGTGCTCGTCGTTTCCCGTTAACTGCCAAAACCAGCCGACTTCATCTTCATCGGTTCCTACGAAGCTACGAACCCCGCTATATTGGTAAAACTAGTGGTCAGGTTGGTGCCCAACAATGCCACGGCGGCGACAAGGGCCGCACTAATCAAGGCAATCATCAGGCCGTATTCCACCGCCGTGGTACCGTCCTCTTCCCGCATGAACCGAACAATATGCTTCACCATCTGCCACCTCTGTTTGTTTAAATGTGTGATTACTACGGAGGAAGTCGGCTGGGGTAACCCGGCCGACTTCCTCTTCATCGCGTCTTACGAGGCTACAATCCCCGCGACTGTGTTAAACCTAGCGGTCAGGTTGGTGCCCAACAATGCCACGGCGGCGACAAGGGCCGCACTAATCAAGGCAATCATCAGGCCGTATTCCACCGCCGTGGTACCGTCCTCTTCCCGAACGAACCGAACAATATGCTTCATCATCTGATACCTCCATTTGGTTAATAAATAGTTTGTGACGGACGCCTCTAGGCACTTGCTTGATTTGAGTGCCGCGTCGTCATGGGCGTTTATCTCACGCGACCTCCGCTCTGCCTAGAGATACAGAGGGGCTATTCAGGCCTCCCTTGGAAGGACATACGGTAGAAGGGCATACGAAAGTACAG
>DATHTZ010000344.1:0-8295 GCA_035462675.1 Nitrospiraceae bacterium
GTCCTATCCCGCGGATGGGACGTAGTGATGGAACGCGAGATTCTGGCGCACGTACGTGCTCTGACCGCCGACCCACGCTTCGCGCGGAACTTTCACCAGCTCCTCGACCTGCGCGATGTCACGAACGTTCAGTTCACTGCCTCCTCTGTCAGAGAGCTGGTCAGACTGAATCCCTTCGGAGCCGGTGCTCGGCGTGCCGTGGTGGTCACTAACGACGTAGTATTCGGCATGGCACGCATGTACCAAATCCTGGCGGACGAATCGCCTGACGAGCTGCAGATCTTCCGAAAAATGGATGATGCTCTTCAGTGGCTTTGGATTGCCGACGCAAAAGCGGAATTGCTTTTGGCCCTCTCTCAAGCGCCGCCGATTCCTGGGCTGGATTAGTACCGCCGCCGCCGACCGTTCCGCTCTGGAACTGGAACTGCTGACCGCTCCACGGTGGCAAACAGCCGCCTTTGAGCGCATGAAGCGTACTGTCACACCTTCCGGCACTCTTTGCCACACACCTGTTGACTGACGGCTATGAAATCCTGACAATTCAGGCATACAGATGGGGTCATCGCAGGACTTTGTACTCCACCATCACTGCAGCAAAATTTCCCGTCCGAACTGTGTCAAGAAATCCCTCCGGCCGGCCTTGTGATGAACAATCGTCTGCTGGTTGTTGCCGCGAGCGGTGAGGGATGATTTGCGCGTCCGCGCATACGAGTTGACCTGCTGCTGGGCGTCGTGCTGGTCGAGTTGTTCCCAGTAGCATTCCATCACTTTGTGTTGGTAAATTGAGGGCATGCTAATAATGCCTGGCCATGCACTACAGCGAACCACGCCATTGCGCCGTGGTGGCAATCTGAGCGCTTCATGGGCTGGGTTTCTGAGCTTGGATCGATAGCCACTATGCCCCACGAGGCGACACTCATCTATAATACAACGCTGCTCCGTCAGGCAGTATTCGGGTTTTGGCGGCGCTCCGTCGGTGTCAGCTTCTTCGTTGCGCTTCTCATTGCCGCGCTCGGTCTCGTCGTACTCGTGGCGCTAGGCCAGGCCTCTTGGCTCATCGGTGGCCTTGCAGCCGTGCTGGTGCTGGGCATTGCGTTCGCCATCGTTGTCTATGTCGTTCACTATCGTCGATCGCTGCAGAAGTTTCGCCAGATGGACAAACCTCAGGCCGTGTTCCGCGCTGATGAGTCCTCGTTCACTATGATTTCCGACATCGGTACGACCTCGCTTCAGTGGTCCGCGGTCAAAGAGCTGTGGCAGTTTTCGAACGTATGGCTGTTGTTGTACTCCAAGGCACAGTTCACCACGTTGCCGCTCGCATGTTTACCACCGGAAACGCAGGCGTATATCGTACAGCGCATTCGTGAATCAGGCGGAAAGGTTGATGGCTGACCCTCCCGGCGATTCGTGAGACGTGAATTGTTACACGTGAAACGATTGGATGACAATCACTCGGCGATCTTACGTTTTACCTTTCACGTCTTACGATTCACGGTTCCTGGCATACGTGGCTTGTTATACGGAATCAGATAATTCATAGTTAGGTGTTACCGGACGAATCGGAGCACTCACATGGCATCGCAAACCGACCCACCAGTGAAAAAAAAGCGCGGGATTCCCTGGTATGTCTACTTTCTCGGAGCAGCAGTCTATACCGCTCTTGCCGGTTGGCTATTCGCAGAATCGTCCCCTCTGGCATGGGTTTGCATCATCAGCGCGCCGATAGGGTTTTTCTATGCCTGGAGAGCGTGGAAACAAGAGAAACAAGACGGACACAATGCCTCCTAACCAGCATGATTCATGAACACGCTGCTACGACGACCCTTTGGCCGTCGGGCTCGCGACGCGGCTCAACGATTTCGCGACGAACTGTCATGAATCATGCGGGCTAACCCTGTGCCGCAGCGAATCCCGCTTCTTAGTATGTTTGTAATCCAGGATCCTCGTGGCTAACACATGCCGGACCTTCCCGAGGAGCTGATCCGAACGAATGCCATCCTTGGTGAGTACGTCACCATTCATGACGCGATCTTTAAGTTTTCGTGGCGCAAGGCCCTCCCAATTCCAGGACTGTTCAAGGCCACGGACTTTGGGGCCCACGTTAGAGACCTCGATCAGTTGGTGTCCAAGCTGGCGTCTATTTCGACGGAATTGAAAGCAGAGCCAGAGGCAATTGAGGGCTCCCACCAATACACAGCAACGTTGCTCGAAGCTATCAAGGCTCTCCGAGGGATCTGCAAGCGATTTCACGAGAAGAGCCAAGGCGATCTCAGTAAGTATCCGATGTCGGAATACAATGCCAACCTCAAGGACTATGAAATCCTCGTGAATAAATGCCAAGAACTCGGCGTAGCGCTCAATCAGCAGTTACGGAGTGAACATATTCATCCAGAGAGTTGAAGCGGGCAGCCCAGCAGCGTTGCCGTTGAGTTACTCACAGCGCTACTTACGCTGCGCGGTCGGTGAGCCCCGTCATGTTTGGATCACGCTTGTGAGAGAGAAGATTACGCTGGAGGAGAATACTTGTAGTTGGGTTACGGCTTCTTCTTGGGCTTTCTGTCTCTATCCATTGGGTTTGGCATGAAAAACCACCAGGCTAGTATAGCTAAACCGATTGTCCAGCCGGCCATAATGACCCAGCTCCAGAGCCCTGCCATTTCCATTTAATGACTCCTTTTAACCTCTAATTGTAATACGGCAGCCATCGTCTTGTCGAGGCGCTTCACTTTCCCGTTTTCATCCGTTGCCACCAACCTGGCCGATCCTTCGACGACCACACGCCGGCTCCCCCGTTCTCTAATCACGTGCGAAAACGTGAAGGAGGCTGCCGTCCTGTCGGACACGACCGTCTCGATGACCAACCAATCGCCATAACGAGCTGGGGACCGGTAATCCACTTCTGCGCGCATTACGACAAACACTGTGCCTTTGTCCATCAGTCCTGCGACCGACAAACCGCGTTCTTCCAGATACTGCGTCCGCGCCCGCTCGAAATACTTGAGATAGTTGGCGTAGTACACCACCCCGCCGCAGTCGGTATCTTCGTAGTAAATTCTAACTTCCATCGTATCTCATCGTTCGTGAAGCGTATCTCGTCAGAGCCGTTTGATGAGGTTTCTGAGCATCTTAGACTCGTGGTCAAGCTTCTCTAAAAGATTGTCCTGCCCAGTTCCTGCAATGAACCCCAGATCATGAGCGATTTCAATGTGAGTCTCCAACTCTGCGCAGGAGCCAAGAGCGATATAGAGAAACTGGCGATACTCTGCGTTATGCTTTCGATTGAATCCTTCCGCAATATTCGCCGCGAATGATACAGCTGCACGGCGCATTTGCGAGACTAATCCGTAGAGTTCTTCTTGAGGAAATCCCTTGGTCAATTGATATACGTCTAGCACTTTCCCCTTCCCTAGTTTCCACACCTCGAGATCGTGAAAGTTTCGTATCTTGTCCATTTCACTTCGTCGATCCTTCTTCAAACGAGATACGCTTCACGAACGACGCTTCACTAGAGGCTCAGCACTGGGAACTTCGGCAACGATGTCTCACTGACGCCTGATAGCTTGACGACCACGTCGTACAACTGCTGCACTCGCTCGGCTTTGACCGTCTCGAAGCCATGGCCGAGGACGGCATGATTGGCGGCGTCGAGCAACGGTTTCATCGTCGGCCACTCCCGCAAAAAGGCTTGGCCCATCCGGTCGCCCAATCCTGCCAACGCTCGAAACTGCGCTTGCAAGGGTAATTTGTACTTGCCGTCGAGATCCTCCAACCAACAGGACCGACAGGTTTCTCGTAGCGCTTGCGGCAATTGATCCGGCTGCACGTCCCAGGTTTTGATCGTATAGTGCTTGAACAGTTGTCTCTGGGCGAACGCTTCGAGCGCACGCACGAGCGAGACCATCGCGGCTTCTGAGTCGTGCAGGCCGTGCAGTCGCCGCCCGGCATGGGCCAACAGATCGGCAGCTTGCATGTCTTTCACGGGAGCAGGATCGAGGACGAGCTTTTCCAAGAATCCCGCATTCGCTTTAACGGCCGGTAACAGCGACGTAAGTCCTGGCGGCCCACCCCACAGAGCCGCCATCTCGAAGGCCTTCACGGCAGTCTTCAGTTTTTCCCAGGCTTGACGGTAGTGAAATCGCTCCCACAGATCGTAGCCATCAGCCAGGTCTCCAAAGGCACGGTAGAGGGGTTTCTGCCCGCCGCTCACCCGTGCCTCGATTTCGCGGAACAGCCTCGCCGCTGCGGCAAACAATCTTCGGTTGAATAGCTCACAGCCCTCTCGGCGTGAGACAGTTGCCGCCTCATCCCACGGATTCCCCTGCGTCCAAATGAATGGCTGTCCGGCAATATCGATCCTGGCCTCCTCCCGTCCCACTCGTGCCGGCACGAGCGATACGATCCGCGAACTCATCGACATGGTGACTAACGTCAGTGCCCCGGCCATGGCTGGGGTGGCCCCGGTCACATCGACGACAAGCTCGCCTGGCTGCACCTCCCATGTCCGCAACATCTCCGGAAGCGTCCTGGCAAGCGTCTGATAACAGCCGATAAATTCGCTGGTTTCTTCGAGGATTACCCAATCCCATCGTCTAGGCAGGTGCTCAATCTTCGGCTGGACCTCTGATTCTATGAGCGACTTCGCCCCTTCCGGCAACACAAAGCAGAGCGCATCCGGTTGCAGACGATTAATCGAATAGACCGCCGCCGCCGTATGCTCGGTGAGCGCGATCACTAACGCTTTGACTGGTTGATCCGGCGTCATTGCGCCCAAACTATAACATAGGACAGCGTAAAAGCCTTCCGGCTTCCCTCCAAGAAACCGTGAAACGTGAGGCGTGAAACGAGGGTCAGTTGCGGCCTTGCGGGAAGGCTTTCCCCCAGCCCGATGAGCCTCTCCGACATTGCCTTCGTGACGAGGCGAAAGAGGTGCGGTCAGATGCGAGGCCGCAGGCCTGGAAAAACCGGAGGTGTATTCGCTGGAATACAGTGAGGATTTTTCCTGACCGAGAACGACGCAGATGGCCACAGATCATTCGTCGCAGTAGAATGGTCAATGTCGGACAGGCTCATAGGAGTCATCGCCACACTGAGCGATCAATGCATGGTCGGGCAATGCGCCTTCTGCTTGACGGTCTTCGGAAACGCGCTTAGACTTTGATGACGATCTCTCACTCCTCGCAGCTCTTTCGAACCGTAAATGAGGCCCCCCCGATGATCTGGTGGTATTGGATGCTTCTCGGTCTCGTGCTACTCGGCGTCGAAATGGCCACGCCCGGGGGCTTCTATATTCTCTTTTTTGGACTGGCTGCTCTGATCGTTGGCAGTCTGGCCGGCCTGGGGTTCGCCCAGGCGGAATGGATCCAGTGGCTCTTGTTTTCAGGACTTGCAATTCTGTCACTGCTCGTCTTCCGTGGACCGCTGTTGGCCTGGATCAAGACGCAGGAGGTCGAGACCCCTGCCGTAGATTCGATGGGAGGCGAAACCGCAATCCCGATCGAGGATCTGGCGCCGGGTGGCACCGGCAAGGCGGAACTGCGCGGCACTACCTGGACCGCCCACAATGCCGGGCCCGCTCTCTTGAAAAAGAACCAACGCTGCAAGGTTGAGCGGGTCGAAGGGCTCACCCTGTGGATTACTGCCGAATGACTGAGAACAGCTTAGAGGGCCGACGACTATGGAGGAGGTAACGATGACCGGCGGACTATTTGTCGTGCTGATATTGGCTTTGCTGGTGCTGATTATCATCGCCAAGACCGCCGTGGTGGTCCCGCAGCAAAGTGCTTATGTGGTCGAGCGACTTGGCAAATATGCCGCCACGCTGGATGCGGGGTTTCATATGCTCCTCCCCTTCATCGACCGCATTCGTTACAAACATTCGCTCAAGGAAACGGCCATCGATATTCCCGAGCAGGTCTGTATCACGCGCGATAATGTGCAGGTCTCAGTGGACGGCATCTTATACCTCAAGGTCTTGAACCCTCAGCGCGCGTCCTATGGCATCAGCGACTATCATTTCGCTCTGATCCAGCTTGGGCAGACCACACTGCGCAGCGAGATCGGCAAGATCGAACTGGATCGGACGTTCGAGGAGCGGACCAACATCAATATCCAGGTGGTGAATGAACTCGACAAGGCCTCGGATCCTTGGGGCGTCAAAGTCCTCCGGTATGAAATCAAGAACATCACCCCACCGAAGGGCGTACTGGATGCTATGGAGAAGCAGATGCGGGCGGAACGGGAAAAGCGGGCGGTGATTCTCACCTCCGAGGGCGAACGCGACGCGGCGATCAACCAGGCCGAGGGCGAGAAACAGCAAGTGATCAAAGCCTCCGAGGCAAAAAAGCAACAGCAGATCAACGAAGCAGAGGGAGCGGCATCAGCCATTCTCGCCATTGCACAGGCCACGGCTGAGGGGCTGCGCAAGGTCGCAGAAACGATCCAGGTTCCGGGAGGTCAGGAAGCCGTCCAGCTGCGCGTAGCGGAACAGTACATCAGCAAGTTTGGAGAGTTGGCGAAAACGAACAATACCCTTATCCTGCCGGCGACGGTCTCTGATGTCGGTTCCATGATTGCCCTTGCGATGAACGCCATTCGACAGACAGGGTCCATTGCCACAATAAAGCCTAACCAACCCTCAAGTCACGTTTGACAGATGATGGAGGGTTGCCTAGAATCGCTTCACATGAAAGAACATGTACTCAGTGCGTTTGCCGACAGCGCAACCGTCAAGCAACAGTTCGCGCGCGAGCATGCCGATCGCATCGTACAAGTCGTGAAGTTGATGACCACGGCCTTTCGCGAAGGCCGAAAAGTGTTACTCTTCGGCAACGGCGGAAGCGCCACGGATGCGGCCCACATCGCAGCCGAGTTCGTCGGCCGCTATAAACGTGAGAGAGCCCCGCTCCCGGCCCTCGCCCTCGCCACCGACATCGCCGCCATTACCTGCATCGCCAATGACTACGGTTTTGAAGAACTCTTTGCCCGCCAAGTTCGGGCCCATGGCCAGAAAGGCGATGTCGCCATCGCTATCAGCACCAGCGGCAATTCACCCAACGTGTTGAAGGGTGTGGAGGCTGCGCGGGCCTGTGGACTCACCACCATCGGCTGGACCGGGGGGACCGGCGGGAAACTGGCTGGTCTGGTGGAATATCCGTTCGTCGTGCCCTCGACAATCACGGCCCGCATTCAAGAAAGCCACATCACGCTCGGCCACATCCTGTGTGAACTCATCGAGGAACAGCTCCTTGGCAAAGCCTCCTGACCAGCAGCGGCCTCCCGTCACAACTCCGAGACTGATCCCGCCGATCAATGTGACGGATCTCACAACCTATCCGCTCAAAAAACGGCACAGCAAGGTCCGCATCTCCGACTTTGCCGGCCCCTGGCGGCGTGGAGGCAGCTTCAGCCAATTCTATCGCTCGCTGCCGGATATCCTTGGCGTGAAAACCTTGCGAGCGGTCGCCAAAGCGATCGTGAAGGCTCATCGCAAAGGCCGGCCCGTCATCGTGGGACTTGGCGCTCACGTCATCAAAGTCGGATTGAGTCCGATTCTCGTGGACCTCATGCAACAAGGGGTCGTGTCGGCCGTGGCCATGAACGGCGCCGGGATCATTCACGATTTCGAATTGGCACTCATGGGGCACACGTCTGAGGAAGTCGACACAGAGATCGACGAGGGACGCTTCGGAATGGCGGAAGAAACCGGCTGCATGCTGAACGAGGCGATCGTCCGCGGGGCTCGCGATCGCGAGGGGCTCGGCGAATCCGTCGGCCACTATATCAACCGACGCCAAGGGCAGTTTCCCCATCGCGAGACGAGCATCCTGGCGACCGGAGCAAAGCTCGGTATTCCGGTGACCGTGCATGTCGCCATCGGTACCGACATCATCCATATGCATCCCGCTGCGGACGGAGCCGCCATTGGAGCGACCTCGCTGCTGGACTTTCGACGGCTTGCAGCCGTTGTGTCTGGAATGGAGGGGGGCGTGTATCTCAATCTCGGCTCCGCTGTCATCTTGCCGGAAGTTTTCCTCAAAACGGTGTCGCTGGGACGCAATCTCGGTCATGACCTGACAAATATTACGACTGTGGACATGGATTTCCTGGCTCACTACCGCCCACTCACCAACGTGGTACGTCGGCCAACCCAGAAGGGCGGGAAAGGCTATTCCCTGATTGGCCACCACGAAATCATGGTGCCGTTGTTAGCCGCGGCGGTGCACGAAGAATTGGGGTGACCCTCTACGGATGTCTCTACAGCAATCCCCTCCAGCGACCCAGCAGCAATTGACCCAA
>DATHTZ010000345.1:0-3348 GCA_035462675.1 Nitrospiraceae bacterium
AGACGGCTCTCGACTTCGGATTTACATTGGTGAGAGCGACAGATATGAGAGGCAGCCGCTCTATGAATGGATCGTCACCCAAGCGAAAGCAAAGGGACTGGCAGGAGCCACGGTTCTCCGCGGCCTGATGGGATTTGGCGCCAATACCCGTGTCATTCACACCTTCAAGATTGAACGGCTGTCGGAAGATCTTCCGATCATCATTGAACTGGTGGATGCAGCTGACAAAATCGAGGCCTTCCTCTCATTTGTCGAGCAGCACATTCACTCGGGCCTGTTGGTGACGATGGAAAAGGTCGAGATCCGGTTCTACCGCGAGGATAAATCGTCCGTGCCCAAGACACCTCTGGTATGATCCTGTCTCTCTTCGGTGTCTCGCACGCTATTGTGACTCAGGCGCAGTACTCCTTTTTCGTAGCGGCAGTCATTGCGAGCGCGGTGGCACCGACGGTGATCGCAGGGACTGTGTGTCTCCCCAGGAATTTTTCCTGAGCCGTACCGGCATCTGCGAACCACGCGGCGCGTCACGGTTTGAGCGAGGAGGGAAGGGGTGGTGCCGTACGATCAGAAGCGGTTTTCTTTCGCCCGCTAGCAAGCTGTTGGAACAGTCCGCCAGCCGGTCTTGTTCATTTGGTCTGTTCGGTCTATCGGGTTTGTTTGGTTGTAGGCGACTAGCCAGATGGACCAGGCTTGTTTTAGGCGTGCGGGCTATCAAAGTTCTGTTCCGAGAAATGATGTTTTGGGGACCGGTAACGATAAGGGTCTTTGGCACGATGTCGGGCATTTCTTGACGTTGTTCATTCGCCTGGATACGCTGCAGTGATTTCTCAATGAGGTAGATGCGTATGATTTTTGTTACTGGTGGTGCCGGCTATATCGGTTCGCATACTTGCGTGGAGCTGCTCGATGCAGGGTATGCCGTGACGGTGTTCGACAACTTCTCGAATAGCCATCCCGAGGCAGTGGCACGGGTGGAGCGCATCACGAGGAAAAAGTTGCAGTTGGTGCGAGGTGACATCCGTAACCGTGCAGCTTTGGCGGCAGCGCTGGTCCAGAGTGAGGCGAGCGCGGTGATACACTTCGCCGGCCTCAAGGCTGTAGGGGAGTCGGTGACACAGCCGCTGGCTTACTATGACAACAATGTGGTCGGTACCCTGCGTCTGCTGGAGGCGATGGGGGAGTGTGGGGTAAAAACTCTGGTGTTCAGCTCTTCCGCCACCGTCTATGGCGATCCGATGCGGTTGCCGCTTACTGAAGATCACCCGCTCTCCGCCACTAACCCCTACGGCCGCACGAAGTTGATGATTGAGGAGATCCTGCGCGATCTATATCGCAGCGATGCCTCGTGGAAGCTTGGTATTTTACGTTATTTCAATCCAGTGGGCGCTCATGTCAGCGGTTTAATTGGGGAAGATCCTCAGGGCATTCCCAATAATTTACTACCGTTCATCGCGCAAGTGGCCGTTGGGCGACGATCCTGTCTCAATGTGTGGGGCAATGATTACTCCACTCCAGATGGAACAGGGGTGCGGGATTATATCCATGTCGTGGATTTGGCTCTGGGGCACCTCAAAGCATTGAAGGTACTGGAGCGACTGAAAGAGAAGGCCGAGTGTCTGACCGTGAATCTAGGTACGGGCACGGGGTATAGTGTGCTGGAGATTGTGCGGGCGTTTGAACAGGCCTGCGGGCGGTCAGTACCGTACAAGATTGCGCCTCGGCGTTCTGGCGACATTGCATCTTGCTATGCTGATCCACAACGGGCATTTGAGTTATTGGGTTGGCGGGCGGAGCGTGGGATTGACGCGATGTGCGCCGACACCTGGCGCTGGCAGAGTGGTAATCTTTATGGGTTTTCGAGCTAGTCTTTCTTTATCCTGCTTGAGTACCGGCTAGAAATCGAGGTGGGCAGCACAAAGAGAGCCTGTCAAGAGCGAGGAATGGGCTTCCATATCTCGGTAATCGGTGCCGCGTCGGCGCTTGCACCGGCATGAGGAAGGCCGTAGAGGTCTTCAATCGTACGCAAGACATTGTAGTGGGTGATCCGCTGTCCGTAGCGACCGGCCTGCACCATGGGCCCGACGAAGAGCGTCGCGATCCGGTTGTTTTCTTTCTTATTGTCCTCATCCCACGTCACAATCAGCAGGCTGTTGTGTTGCTTCGCCCACTGGACGTAGGCCTCCAGGTGTTCCCGGAGCCAACGATCACCGGTCTGAATTGCCTCGGGATTATTTCCGTGGTGCATGTCGTTGACCTGGTTGGGCACAATCATGCTCACAGTAGGGAGCATGCTGTACTCGGTGGGAAAATCAGTCAAAGGTACATTGGCCGACGCCGGAAGCCCATTGGCCACGCTATCCTGCCAGTTTACCCAAGGATTATGCTTGCGTGTATACAGCCCCTCGCTGCAAATGAGAGGGCCGACAGAAGGCAGGTCTTCCGAATATCCGGCGAATGTCAGCCCGGCCTCCAGCAACGCGTGTCCAAGATTGGGTGTCGTGAATGTGTGTGGGCAGGAGTTATCAGTGATGCCTTGCGTCGATCCGGCAAACAATGCGAGATAGTTCGGTTGACTGGGGTAGGTAATGCCGAAAGACTGTGTGAATACTGCACCCTGGGCCGCCAGTTTGTTGAGATAGGGCGCATTGGGCGAATCGATAATCTGGCTATAGGAGTGATTCTCTTCAATCACTATCACGATGTGATCGGGTCTGGGGAGGGTAGGCGCGTTGTTACCTACCGCCGACGCAGCAGAGAGGATGCCTACACCCACAGCCACAGGCACTGCCACCGTTCCGAAAATGAGTTTCCACAGCATCTTGTATGTGTACCATTCCTGCTCGCTGATTCCCTACTAAAAAGGTGTCGATTTTCATGAACCTTAGGCCATGGGCCAGATGCTAGGAGCCTGTCCGACATTACCTTCGTGACGAGGCGAAGGAGGTACGACTAGATGCGAGGCCGCAGGCCCAGAAAATCCGGAGGTGTATTCGCTGGAATACATTGAGGATTCTTTCTGGCCGAGAACGATGCAGATGGTCGCGGATCGTTCGCCGCAGTAGAATGGTCAATGTCGGACAGGCTCCTAAGACTCCGTTGATTATTCGGAACAATCGATGAGGTATCTAGGCCGCGCAGGCAAATCAGCGGTGATCTGTTGTGCGTCGCAAGGGGGAATATCTTCCTTCAGTCGCTTCAGGAGCCTGAGAACCTTCATGTTGGGAGGTACCTCACACATCCATACGTGCGTGCCGGACTCCAGCTCTTCCATGTATCGTTGCACCCGAAACCCTGGATATTCCATAAAATATGCCGATAAGATTCCTCCGATGGCCTGGACTACCCAGG
>DATHTZ010000346.1:0-2887 GCA_035462675.1 Nitrospiraceae bacterium
ATTTTCACAGTCGTGTCCGATGATGCCGCAATGCGTCAGATATTTTCTCCGACCGGCACGGAGAGTCTTCTCCGCCACACCACGGACCGGCTCTTCGTGAACTGCGCTACCCTCTCGCCCACTGTGCATGTCGAAGTCGACACTCTGGTGACGCAACATGGTGGCCGAAGCCTCGAAGCCTGCATGGCCAGCAGCATCACGCAGGCGCGCCAAGGCACGCTCTATTTCATGTGCGGCGGGCACCCCGATGTGTTTGAGTCGGCGAAGCCACTCTTGGAGAAATTGAGCGCGCATCTTCGCTATATCGGACAGGCAGGAGAGGCGGCGAAGGTCAAAGCCCTCGTCAATATGGTGATGAACTGCAATACAGCTGCACTGGCGGAAGGGCTTGGGCTTGGAGCGGCACTCGGCCTCGATCTGACGATGTTGCGAGACATCTTCGCCCAAACGGGAGCCGCATCACGCGTATTAGAGACGGACGGCGAAGATATGCAGAACCGCGCTCATGACTGCCACTTCTCGGCTGCCCATGCTGCCAAGGACTCGGGCATCGCCCTCGCGTTAGCAAAGACCGCCGGGCTTACCGTCACGCTAGCTCAAGCGACCTACGATCAATACCAGCGACTGGTTGCGCTCCGCAAAGGCGATCTGGATAAGTCCGCCGTCTCTGAACTTACCTTCAAAGACCGGATCTCCCAGTAGCGCCAAGAAGGGCTTCAAGAAGGCATGTGATGGGCGTCATCGTCGTGCAGCGGCCAAAGCGGCACGGCTGGGGGGCGAGAGGAAAAGAATACGCCGCACGCGAGCCGGCATTCGGAACGCCGTCTCAGTTGCGTTGATGGAGAACCACACGGCCACATTCTTGGCACCGCGAGCTGCTTCCGCCACTAAACCATTCAGGCTCGTTGTTGCCAGACACCCCACCGCCAAGATAGATGGTGTTGGCTTCGATGGACGTCACCGTCGCCGCATTGCCCAAATACCGTACAGTGGAAAACGCCCGAAGATCGTTCACAGGAATCCGATCCACCAGCACTGAGCCATCACGATAGTTCGTCAAGAGCCAGGCGTCGGTCCCCGATGCCGTGCTCGGCAATGCGCGGACCTGGTAGCTGATTTTATCAGTTGCGGATCCCATCCGCACCTCGGGTGTGTAGTAATTCAACGTCCCTATCATGGAAAATCCTAAGTCGGCAAGACTGTCCGTATAGGCATGATTAGTTGCATGATACAGATGCTCCAAGCGCTCGACCTCATGAACCACGATCTCTCCCTCAACAGCCTTTGCCTTGATCACAAAGTGGTTGTACGAGACTGTGGCCACCGAGACGAGAATCCCCAGAATAGCCACCACGATCATCAACTCGATCACGGTGAACCCGTCAGGGCTCTGCAGGCGGGGGTGCCGATACATCGTCATGATTGTCGAGGTTCGTGAGGTGGCCCAATCTCAAATCGGCCCAGCACAGCTTGAATGCGATCCAACGCCTCCGTTGTAGTCTGTAACTGCCGGAGCGCCTCTGATCCTCCCACGCCCTGAGCCAGAATAATGTTCATCGCGCCAGCGACGGCCGCTCGAGCGCGGGATGATTCCTGCTGTATCGTCTCAACCCCCTGCCCAACTTGACTCCAGCCTTGATTCAGAAGCTTCGCCAGGTCCGTCAACCGGTCTGCCTCCCGGAACTGGAGTCGATGCGACACGCTTCCGGATGCCCAGGCTCTGGCGCTCTGCCCCAGACGCTCAAACGCATCGACAACGCGACGCGTCACCAGCAAGCTGAAGAGGGTAGCCCCAAGGAAAAACACTGGGATGGCGACCCACACCGTGTCGCTCAGCAAGAGCAACTGGCTCGCGGCGACCTGGCGATCCGTTAATGGTGCATCTGAAAAAAGCGTAACGGCAGGCAGGACATAGGGTCCGCAGAAAGCAAGTACGAAGAACAAGCAGGTATAGAGCGCCATACTCACAGCAATCTTGAACGTGTAGGCTCTCCGCTCTTCTCGAACGGCCGCCGCAATATGCTCAGAATTGGGGCGGGACACGCGCAACGCCACAGTTGCCATATCATCCTCCTTGGATCGCTCCTCGACGGAACCTACATGTCATGCGCCTGTGCTGCCGTTCCTTAATCAGATCAAAGCGTACCACCACTTGCTGAAACCACAAACATTTTCTCGACTTGATCGCGTCGGAATAGATTGCGGCCAGACAGACGGCCCACCGCCATCACAGCCCATTCCTTCGGCGCTCTGGAGTGCCCTATTATCGCTTCTCAAAAGGGAGTTCTGGCCGCTGACTGGCGGGCAAGTATGTCCAGATCTTCTGCTCGTTCTCATCGAAGCTGCCGAGGAAGGTCACGTAGCGATCAAGGGTACGGAACTCGGCAAGTGTGACCGTACAGTGAGACACATCGATGACGCGGGCATCGAACTGGCCCACCACATAAAGCACACCCGCTGTCGCTTGATAGAGATTCCGGCGGCTCGCATACCCCGTATTGGGGAATAGCTCAACCTCGATGGAGCAGCCTCCAGGCCCTTTGAACGTGAGATGAAGATCGTGTCGGGAGAGGAACGGATTGGTGGCGGTTCTAGTGATTGTCAGACGCACCTGATCTGCGGAGAACTCGACAGAAGCCGGCACCGGCACATCGCTGCTGCAGGCAGTCAGCAGTAGGAGCAGGCCAACCAAGCATCTTGCCGGGGATACCTCAATCACTTGGTTGCTGGAACTTTCGGGGCAGCGCCAATCGCGTCCAGCCCCGCTTGAGCACAGGCATCGTCAAGGTGTGCGCCGGGCGCCCCGCCGACACCAATCCCTCCAACGATCTCACCGCCGATTTCAATCGGAAGTCCGCCCCCCAGCAACAGTACATGCTCGTTCATC
>DATHTZ010000347.1:0-3411 GCA_035462675.1 Nitrospiraceae bacterium
TATCGCCGGCTCCACGTAACGATCCGGCTAGGACCATGGTGAGGGCGAGCGGCACTTGGAGGATGGCGACGATACGTAGGAATAGCGTCCCGAGTTCGACGACGGCCTCGTCGCTGGTAAAAACGCGCATGAGTATGTAGGGGAAGAAATAAAAGAAGATGCCCATTGCAGCCATGGTCATGCCGGCCAGCCGGTTTGCCTCCCAGTTTTCGAGTTTGGCTCGGACATATTTTCCTGCGCCGATACTCTGTCCCACCATTGTGGCGGCTGCGATCGCGAAGCCATATCCCGGCAGAAACGACAGAGATTCTATCGAGAGACCAACTTGATGGGCGGCGTAGGTCACCGTGCCGTAGAGCAGAACGATCTTGGTATAGAGAATAATCCCTGCTTGTTGAAATATCCGCTCACCGGAGACCGACGCGCCAATCTGCCAGGTAGAGCGCAAGAGATCACGTCGCACATGGAGTGATTTCTTCAAGAGCGTTCGGCAGGCCCAGAGGAGGTAGGCCACGCCTGTCCCTTCTGCGAGACCGGTTGCCACGGCTGCTCCGGTGATACCCAAGGCCGGGACGCCCCAGAGTCCGTAGATCAGCGGGTAGGCGATCGTGAGATACAGAAGATTGACCGCGATCAAGGCGTACATGGGAGTCTTGGTGTCACCGGTGCCTTGTATAATCGACGAGAGGATCTGCAGGAAGATCGTGCAGGGAATGACCAGGAAGATGAAATTCGAGTAGGGAAGGGCCAGTGTGATGACGTCGTGTTCTGCGCCCAACAGCTCCATGGTGATCCGATTCAGAGACAATCCAAGTATCATGAGCAAGCAGGACACGATGGCGGCCAATCCGAGGAGATGAGTGGCGGCTTCTCCGACGTCTTTGGTTCGGCGAGCGCCCCACAATTGGGCGATGAGGACGTTGGCACCCACCGATAATCCAGAGACGAGCGTGGTGGCGATGAAGGCCAGCAATTGGCCAAGTCCGACGGCGGCGATGGATGTCGCTCCGAGACCACCGACGAGGAAGACGGCAGCGATGCCCTCTGTGCGTTGAAGCAGGGTGCTGACCGTGACCGGTAAGGCCAAGGTGAGGACGGATTTTCTGATCTGTGCAACGCGGGATGCCATGGCGGGCCATCCTAACAGGATGCGACGCACAGGATGCTGAAAAATACGTCAGTCTGTCTGGTCTATTCAGTCTGTCTGGTCTATTCGGTCTGTCTGGTCTATTCGGTTGAATGAAGCTAATCCGATGAACTAGACAGACCAGATAGACCAGAAGAACCAGTCCGCCTGTCTCGCGGCTATTCTGCTAGACAAAGGTGTGTCTGTCCGATTAGGGTCGTCTCACGATGACTGACCTCGGCGACCTCTCACCAGTTCCTCTTCCAAAGGCCCCGCGCCTCTCAAAGTCAAAATTCCTGTCCGGTCTTCAATGTCACAAGCGTCTGTATCTCGAAGTCCATCAGCCCGCTCTCGCGACCAAGCCGGATGCGGCGACGCAGGCCATGTTCGATATGGGAACAGAAGTCGGGGAGTTCGCCAGAAGTCGCTTCCCCGGCGGGGTATTGGTGGCAGCGGGATATCGCCAGACAGAAGCCGCTCTTGCGCAGACGGCTGAGCTGGTCCAGGACCTCCATGTGCCGGCCATCTTCGAGGCGGCATTTTTGCACGGTGGGGTATTGATTCGCGCGGATGTGTTGGAGCGTGTCCTGACCGCGGAGGGACAGCCCTGTGGCTGGCGCCTGATCGAGGTTAAGTCTTCTACGAAAGTCAAAGATGTGCACCTCGAAGATCTTGCCGTGCAAAGCGAAGTAATACTGGGGGCAGGGCTGAGGCTCCTCTTTGTCTGTCTCTTGCATATCAATACCGGATATTTCTATCGAGATGGAGCCATCGATCTGAACGAATTATTCGCAATTCAGGATCTGTCCGAGGTGCTGGCCCAACGACGGGCTACGGTGCCTGAGCGGTTGGCCACGATGAATCAGATGTTGCTCCAGACTCAACCGCCTGCAATTGAGCCGGACCGGCATTGTCATACGCCCTACGAGTGCCCCTTCTGGGAACATTGCACCAAAGACAAACCGGCACGGTGGATTCATTATTTGCCAGGATCGAAGCAGGTGGTTAATCAGTTGACTCAACAGGGGGTGACGACGATCGACGAGATTCCAGCCGGCACACAGCTCTCGCCGATTCAGCGTCGTGTGAAGGAGAATGTTGAGTGGATGTCCGAGAAACTCGGCTCTGTGTTGAAGGCTGTGCAGTATCCGGTGCATCACCTCGATTTCGAGACGATCATGCTGGCGGTGCCTCGATTCTCGGAGACGAGACCCTATCAAGCCCTCCCGGTTCAGTGGTCGAATCATATTGAACAGGCAAGCGGTGAGCTGTGCCACGAAGAGTTTCTGCACAAGGACGTGAGTGATCCCCGGAAGGTTCTTGCCGAAGCCTTGCTGGAATCTCTGGGGGACCTAGGCAGTATTTGCGTCTATTCGCCGAACGAACGGTCTATTGTGGAGCAGTTGGCTGCCGCGTTTCCGTCACTCAAGCCGGCGCTTTCGCGCATCGTCAGTCGCCTCTGGGACCTCCACCCGATTATCAAAGACCATTACTACCATCCAGCATTCGGCGGGTCCTACTCCATCAAGTCGGTGTTGCCGGCCATGGTCCCCTCCCTCGCCTATGACGATCTGGTCATCAAAGAAGGTGGGCATGCCGCCAGTCAGTATTACCGCATGATCTTTGTCGAAACGGATTGGGTCGAGCGGGCGACGATAGAAGAAGCCCTGCGGCGATACTGTGCGCGAGATACCTTGGCGATGGTCGAGCTCAGGCGAGCGTTGAAGGAAAAGGCGCAGACAAAAGGCGCATGAGAGACTACTCTCTTGGCCGGAGATGAGGGTTTATCCGTCAGCGTTGACGATCATGCCGTTGACATAGGCGAGCGTGGGGATCAAACTCACCCTCTCCGCCAGGCATATAGTCGCTGTCGGCGAGAGCCCTTCCGGCTCCCAGAGAGTTTGGGAGCCAGCGAATCCTAACCGACCGAGTATTTGATAATAATCAGCTCTCGTCGCAGTTGTCCCCAGAGCGACAGGGCGGCTCCATGAAATGTATTCGAGAAAGCCGCTCAGGCCGATGTGCGGTCAGCCATATTCGCTCGCCGCTTTATTCTCAATAATAACAGGCTAAGGACAACAAGAAACAACGCCGTTAGCATCGCGTCGCCTGTTCCCGTTCTGTCGAGTGTACAACCGCCGCCACCACCGTCACCGCTTTCACTTTGCGGAGGGGGAGGAGGGGGAGGTGGGGAAGGAATCGGATCGGTCGTGACCTCGTAGGTGGCGGTATAGGTCGCAGAAGCGGTTCCGGTAATAGTATGCGATTGGTTGCCGCCATCGGAC
>DATHTZ010000348.1:0-3066 GCA_035462675.1 Nitrospiraceae bacterium
CAGGCAGTAGCCGATTTTCAATCCCCAGATGCCACCGCTGGTCCCAGCATCGACGTAGTGAAGCTGTTTCTTCCTGAGGTCTGCAGCCCGTCGAACATCGTCGTGGAATCTGGTGTTGCCGCCGTCGATGACCGTGTCGCCTGGATGGAGCAGTGCCGCAACGGCTTGAACAGTTTCCTCCGTCGGCGCGCCTGATGGGACCATAATCCAGACTGCGCGTGGAGCCTTGAGCTGGCCGACGAGGTCGGCTAACGAGGAGGCTCCGATGCAACCAACGCCTTCGGCCTGCTTGATTAGATCCGCCGATCGATCGTAGACCACGACCTGATGCCGGTCATGCTGTAACCGGGTGACCATGTTCATGCCCATCTTCCCAAGCCCGATGAACCCGATTTCCATAGTGACTCCTTCTAGCAGGATGGTGAAAAAATCTGCCAGCTCTCTGCAAATTTACGATTCAGGTCAAGGCTGACAAATGAATGAATCCGATCTTCGCTCAACCTTGACCTCGACTTTCGCCTACATCAGAAGTTGCGACCTTGCCGGACGGTATCGGAGGGATCACGATTCTTGCGAGGAATCTGTCCGTATGTTCAGACCTGAAGGATGAATGGATGACAAGCCCCATACGACAGCGGTCAAGTAATCGATCCGAGAGTCCTGTCAGTCGATTCTGGCAGGATTCGGTACGTCCTTAAAGAGAGTATCGGCAAGATCGCGGCCAAAGTTAAGTCGTTCAGGTAAAGTGGCCGCAGTCAGGAACCTCCCAGCTAGGTCGCCCAGCCCTGCATCGCGGGAGGCGATGAACTTCAGTACATCACTGGGTGAGGTCAGCCAGAAGCCCCGTAGCCGGAAGAACGCGTTGATGATGTCATCGAAAAATATTGAGAGCAGATATTGCGCGGTCGCCGGCTTGTCGGCCAAATCTCGCGCCTTTCCCAGCAAATGGAAACATTCTGCCTTCATCCGAATCTGCTCATTGATGCTGATAGGAGGCGGCCCTTGTCGGAACCGTTGGTTGGCGCGTTCGATGAGCCTGGTGCCGATGCTGTCGTGATCGAAGAGGATGCGGGCTTTCCGCAAGAGAGACGGGAGGCGTGGCGAAAAGGAAAGATCCTCCTCAAGCTCTTGATGTCCGCGATACCGGATGTCGGCAAGACGATCGGCAACACGGACGATCTCGTGGCCGTCGGCCAGTCCTTTCACGAGCGCAATGAGATCGATGTCGCTGTGAGTCGTGATCGCACGTCGAACGCTGGATCCTACCAGGATGACACTGACGAGATCGCCCCCGCGCCGGCCACGAACGTGGCGCAAGGCCACCGCAACAAGCTCTTCGAATCCCGGTTCATCGATTGGGTCAGGCTGTTCCGGTGGCTCCGGCATTGCCAGGAGTTCCGCCCGCAATTCTTCCGACGTGGGGATAGGGTGGGCGGCGTGGCTATCCATTTTTAGGCTCCCTGTATGCGCTGAATGTGTTTCGGGAGCGATTCCAGCCAGTCTTCGAACGGTTGGTCCGCATCGACGACGATTTCTAACTTACCATTGGTCAATCGTCGGACGACACCTGGGCTTTCTGGGGACAACGGGATTTCGACCCATTCGCGGCTCAGCCCGAGCGAGTCGGTGACCCCAAGGATTCGGCTGATATGAGTGAACGACACAACTTCTAGTGGCATTGATGCTCCGTTGCGCGGCATTCTAGATTTCAGTGCGAGAAGTGTCAATGCGCGGACCTCTGGTCTGTATCATTCTGTGGGCTAGTTCATCAAGACGCGGGAAAAGATCTCGTAGGCTTCTTCGGTCATGGCACTGGAGATATCCAAATGGGTGACGGCACGAAAGCTGTTGCCGCCTATGGCATTGATCAAAACCCCTTCATGCTTCAATGCGGCGACGATCGCCGAGGGACTCAGGCGGTGGCCGATCACCTGGAAGATGACGATATTCGTGTCGACTTCTTGAGGGTTGACCTTGACGGTTGGAATGTGTTGCAGCTGTCGCGCCAGTCGCTTGGCATGGTCATGGTCCACTTTCAATCGTCCAATATTGTGCTCGAGGGCATAGATGCCGGCGGCCGCGAGGACGCCGGATTGCCGCATGGCACCGCCATACATACGGCGCAACCGCTTGGCTCTATCGAGCAGGGTCAGATCATTCATCATTAAGAGCGAACCGGCCGGCGCGCCTAGTCCTTTCGAGAGACAGACCGACAGGGTATCAAAGTGCTGGGCATAGGAGGCCGGCGGTAGGGTGGTGGCAGCAATGGCATTGAATAGCCGTGCGCCGTCCAAATGCATGGGGATGCCATGGGTGGAAGCCACCGTTCGAATCCGTTCAATCGTCGCCAGGGGATAAATCGTTCCGCCGCCGCTGTTGTGGGTGTTCTCCAAACAGATCAGCGCTGTTTGAATCGTGTGCGGTTCTTTAGGTCGGATTGCCGCCTCAACCTGCTCGGATGAAATGAGTCCGCGATTTCCCATGACCCAATGGAGTTGTACGCCTGCCAGTGCCCCGGCGGCGCCCTCTTCATACCGGACGATATGCGCGGTGCTTTCGACGATGACTTCTTGGCCTGGTTGTGTGTGAAGGCGAATGGCGAGTTGATTGCCCATTGTGCCGGACGGTACGAAGAGCGCGGCCTTTTTCCCAAACATCGCGGACGCCATCTCTTGGAGGCGATTCACAGTGGGATCTTCGCCGTAGACATCGTCTCCCACATCCGCGCGTGCCATTGCTGTTCGCATGGCTTCAGTAGGTTTCGTGACCGTATCGCTACGTAGGTCGATCATCAAATGGCCGTGAGCATACCACAAGTGTATGAGTGTTGCGCATTCTAGCAAATTTTCTGTTTGCGCAGGAGAGGTGTCACGGCAGGGTGCTGTGTGTATGGTCCCGATCCCCCTGCTGCTGCTCATCTCGGTAGGATTTCTCGTCGCCTGCGGGCTCTGTCTGTATCGGTTGGATCGATGGGCGACGGCGCAGCCTGCTCGACAGGGCAGCGGCCAGGATGAACCAATTGGCGGCAGCATCTGGGCGGGGGTGAGGTTGGCGCTCTTGTCACCC
>DATHTZ010000349.1:0-4720 GCA_035462675.1 Nitrospiraceae bacterium
GGGCGATGCCACCGGCTTGTCCATAGTCTCCCAATGCACCAGCGGCGAATGCTCGAACCGACGGCTCAGGGTCATAGACTCCCTGGCTCAGGACCGACAAACTCGATGGGCGCTTGAGCCGCCCCAATACTCCCAGGGCTGCCATGCGGACATCGGGTTCTGGAAGCGTCACCGCTCCAGTGATGTCGGTCAGCATGTCCTGTCTGCCGAGCCGATATAGTGCCGCATATGCGAACACGCCTTCTGGTCCATCGTCTGCTCTTGCGACTTCTATCAGGTAGGGCATGATGTCGGTGACGTGGGCTTCACTGAGCGCGTTCATGGCGGAAATTCGCACGGCCGGCGTTGCGTCATTCAAGGCGCGCCGCAAGGGGCCTGATTTTCCTGCGAGCCCAGCCTTACCGATGGCGTCCGCGGCACGAGCCCGCACCAGGACCGAGGCATCGAGCAGGCCATCTTCCAGGACGGCCTGTATGTCTGCGAGACCGAGTTCAGCCAGTATCGAATAGGCTTCGATCCGCACATACTCTTGCGGATCACGTACATGGCTGGTCAGAAAGCTGAGTGCCAAGGGGCGTAGCAAGGCTGGATCGTCCGGTTGATCCGTAGGAACGAGCCGCTGATAGAGCGTGAGAGCTTCTTCCGGCCGTCCAAGCTTGAGAGCGCTCTGGAAGGCGAGGCGGATGAGCGGCTTTGATGTTGTGGTCTCAGGCGGAAGCGAGTACCAGAGTTTTAAGACTTGGTCGTATTCGGCGCGATTGAATGCGTCAGTGGCCTCACGTTCTAGGGCTGAGCCGGGCTGCGCTGTTGGCGTGCGTGCTTGTGCAGAGGGTGGGCCTACGACGATCGCTCCGAGAGTGAGCAGCAGGAGCATCTGCAGACATAGAGTGGTGGTATAGCAACGGATTCTCTCAAACACGTGAAAGGTAAGACGTGAAAAGTGAAACGCAGGACTGTCGAGTGCTCTTTCTCCGAAACCTTTCACGTTTGACGATTCACGTTTCACAGCTCGTTGGACGGTTGTTTACCATGTCGATGGTGCCATGACCATGGCGGGCGCATACATCGTGTCGACGTATTCCTTGACCATCCGTTTGGTGCAAAAGCGGGGGGCATTGGTTCGAAGACTTTCCTTCATGAGCTGTAACCACTCGCGAGGTATCCCGTCAAGGTCTCGTTGATAGTAGAGGGGAATGGCTTCTTGTTCCAGTATGCCGTAGAGCTGTTGCGCGTCATGTTCGTCCTGGGCTTGAATGTCCTGGTTCCCAACTATCGGTTCAATGCCCCATCCGTTGGCACCGTTGTAGCCTTCTTTCCACCATCCATCAAGGACGCTGAGGTTGATCACGCCGTTGAGCGCGGCTTTTTGCCCGCTCGTGCCGCTCGCCTCTAAGGGGAAGCGCGGGGTGTTGAGCCAAATGTCGACCCCTTGGACGAGGAACTTCGCCATGTGCATATCGTAGTTTTCCAGGAACGCGACGTGGCCGCCCAACTTATGGTCGTCGCAAAAGCTCAACACTTCATGAATGAAATAGCGGCCAGGTTCATCGGCCGGGTGGGCCTTGCCGGCAAAGATCAGTTGGACAGGGCGCCACTGGTTATGGAGCAACCGTTTCAGCCGTTCGAAGTCGCGGAACAACAAGGTTGCTCGCTTGTAGGTGGCAAAGCGTCGCGCGAATCCGATGGTGAGTGCTTCGGGGTCGAGTAGCGTGCCTCGCGATATGACCTGCGAGGCTTGGAGATGTCCCTGTATCCAGCCGCTCCTGGCACGTTCCCGGATGAAGCTCATGAGTTTACGTTTCATGGTTTGGCGTGCGGCCCAGAGTTCCTGGTCGGGGATATCCAGGACCCGTTGCCACATCGCCGTGTCGTCGCATTTCTCTGTCCATTCCGGGCCGAGATGCTTGCCGTAGAGTTGATTGAGTTCTGGTGCGATCCAAGTCGGCGCATGGATGCCGTTGGTCACGCTGCGGATCGGGACTTGCTCGATCGGGAGGCCGGGCCACATGTGTTTCCACATTTCTCGCGAGACCTGTCCGTGTTCACGACTGACCCCGTTCACATGGGCCGCTAGCCGGATGGCGAGTGCTGTCATGTTGAAGCCTTGGCCCTGGGATTCTGGGGTATCGCCTAGGCGGAGGAAGTTTTCACGCGAGAGGCCCAACTGCTCCCAATAGCCGGCAAAGTACCGGTCCATGAGGTAATGGGGAAATACGTCGTGACCGGCCGGCACCGGTGTATGAGTAGTAAACACCGTGCTCTGGCGGATGGTCTCACTGGCGTCCGCGTGTGACGATCCCTTCTGGATCAATTCGCGAAGGCGTTCCAATGTGAGGAAGGCGGAGTGGCCTTCATTCGCATGCCAGACCGTCGGTGTGATGCCCAATGCACGAAGCATACGGATACCGCCGATACCCAACAGAAACTCCTGACAGAGTCGCATCTCTTGATCGCCGCCATACAGTCGAGCTGACAGCGCTCGATTTTCAGGACTGTTCTCGGGGACGTCTGTATCGATGAGGTAGAGGGGAACCCGCCCGGCGAGCACTTTCCAGACCGCTGCAGTCACGACCCGGCTACCGATCTCGACCGTAATCCTGCAGGGGTCTCCTGATGGAGTGAGGGCAGGATGAATCGGCGATTCTGCTTGTTTGAACGGAGCGTAGGCCGCTTCCTGCCACCCTTCCGGTGTGATCCGCTGCCGAAAATATCCTTGAGGATACATGAATCCCACTCCCACCAGGGGCACACCGAGATCGCTGGCTTCCTTACAATGGTCTCCGGCGAGAATGCCCAGACCACCACTGTAGATGGGGAGGGACCTATGCAGACCAAATTCGGCAGAGAAGTAGGCGATGGTGGGGGCTTTCAAATCGCTGTGCTGTGCTTTAAACCAACTAGATCCGTTCTGACGATACTCGTCGAATATCTTGAGGGCGGCAGAGTACAACCGCATATACGAGGGATCTTGGGTGAGGTGCATGAGCCGGTCTGGCCTGACTTTGGCCAGTAGTTCGACGGGGTTGTGGTGGGTCAACACCCAGAGGGTTGGATCGATGTGTTCGAACAGCCGACGGGCTTCCGGAGTCCAACTCCACCAAAGATTAAACGCCAACTCCCAGAGACGAGAGAGCCCGGAGGGAATAGCTTGTGACGATGCATCTGCCGTTCGCGGAGTATCCATTGCATTTCCTCGATATTGGTTTCGGAGTGGGTGTTGTCGTGAAAGAACAGCCTAGCAGGCTGCGGAAAAACTTTGTGCACACCGGAATTTCACTCATCAGCATGTCTAGAAAAATGGGAGAATACTCCCGCAGGATGCTCAAAAAGGCCGTCAGCAAGGCCGCAGGCGAATCGAAACCGGAGGCGTACCCTCGGGGGTACGTTAAGGATTTCGATGAGTCGAGAACGAAGCTGGCGGACTTTTTCAGCATCCTGCGAGAGCGATCACGCGTGACCGGCCTTATGCCAGGACGTCCACTCGTCTGAGAATGCCACGGAGGCATACCGTTCGCCAAGTATTTTCGCTACTCGGTTCATTAATTTGGCGATTCGTTGCATGTCCTCCGGGGGAAGATCTTGTCGAAACCGAGGGTGCAGCCCCCACCGAGTTTCCACTTCTTCTCCTGCCACAGTAGACATCACGCTAACCAATGTGATTTCGGTTCCCGTTGGACCTTGAGGCCCAAGCCCTGCGGGGACGGGTGGCGGTGCAGACATTGTATGGGTCGTCACAGGAGCGGCTGTACCGACTGCGGCGACTGGAGGGGGATCTCCGGCCAAGACGGCTTTGATGGCTGGAATCACCGAGCTTGCGCAGAGCGTGGCGGCGGAGGCCACTTGTGCATTCTCCGCAATTCCCATCGTGTCGGCGACTCGCCCGCCGAAGTCTTTCAACATCTCGTCTTTCACGGGACTGTTTTCGGTGACGAGGAATCTGTACCGCTCATAGAGCTGCCGACTTTCAGTCACTGCTGCACCAACGGTGAGCATGATTTCCATTTGGTCAGAGCCGGAACCGAATGCCGGCTCCAGCACATTCTTCAATTGCAGAGTGACGGCGTCCTCGAGACTATCCATGAACTGGGGCTGTGCTTTGATCGGCAGGTACAGTGCGGAGAGCCGGTCGGTCAGATTAAACATGACCTTGAGAAACTCAAGGTAGATGCCCCATTCATCCTGTCGTTTCAATTTCAAAGCCCGCTCCGGGGCATTTCGTTTCATGACAGTGACGGATTCGCCTGCGACGGCCAGCATGAGTTCGGCGAGTTGGCGAAGCTGAGTGTGGTGTTCTTGGTTGGCGGTGGCCATAGGGTCTCCTCTTCAGTGGCGGGATTATAACGGAGACAGGTTCGGCGATCAAAGCACTTGTTTTCGCAATCGCTTGTCGGTTCTGGGCCTCGCGGGTACGATTGCATTTAGCAGGATGCTGAAAAAGTCCGCCAGCGTCGTTCTCGCATCGTTCAGATCCTCAACGTACCCCAGAGGGTACGCCTTGTATCTTGGAGTTGTGGTACATGAGACGGATGGAACGGGACAGATCGATACGCCTCCGGTCCGAAGAGATCGTACCTGAGCCAGGTCGTCACGTTCCCCACCCCCCAAGCCCGAACAGTTGCCGGGGCCACCGAGCCCGCATCAGGACAAGGACGGGCTTTACCAAGGAGGCGGCGATGCAGACCCCATCGGTTTTTATCGGGAGTGATGTCTCGAAACTCAG
>DATHTZ010000350.1:0-5926 GCA_035462675.1 Nitrospiraceae bacterium
ATGGAGTTGCGGCCCATCGAGAAGATTTCTTTTCTGCAGCCATGGACAACTCTTGAAGCGATTGTTCCTGGATCGAGGCTTCTTTCGACAGCCAGTCTATACCAGTCTTGATTGAGGCGATCCTCTCTTCTTCAGTGAGACCGCTTATACCGGCAGATGGGCCTGCCTGTCCAGCCGGAGCACTCTGACTGGATTCCACTGAACCGGGGCGCTGGCCCTCAGTATCACTCTGGAGGCTCTTCTCAGAAGTAGGAAGAGGATTGCCATCGGGAAGAGGAGTATCCTCACCACCTCGACCATTAGTCACATCCCCTGGTTTCGGATTCTCGATACCCAACATCACGCGAAGCCGCTGATTAACCTCCTTCATGGCTGTTAAACGCTTCTTCAAGTCTTCGACGGCGCTAGAAAAGGCTCCCGTTTGCTCCCGTGCACTCATGGCTTCTGCCCGGAATGCTGAGAGTTCCCAGACTTCACCGGTCCTAATCACATAGTGCGAGATGACAAGAACGTTGGCTAGAACTAAAATAGCTCCGACAATCAATAGCTTACTAACGAGTTTTCGAGGAAAACTAAACCGCAGTGGCTTGGCTGTTGCGCCACGAAACACCACGATAGTATAGGCATCACTATCTTCGGCCCCGTTCATTTGTCCCATGACCCTCACCCCCTGCTGAATGAGCTGCTCAGATTCCACCGATAATTTAATTGTGCTGAGTGTATCGAGACAGATCCCTTCAGTCAACCCCTTACTTTATGGATCCCACTCCCCACTCACAGTTAGCTGCGGGTCTCACTACGTACCCACCCCATGTATCTATCAAGGCCTTCTTTAACTGGCAACGCGATAATTTCAGGAATCTCATACGTATGCATCGCCTTGATCGCTTTTTCGAGTGCACGATACCGAGATTTGGTGGACTTCAATATGAGAAGAACTTCTTGTGCTGTTATAACATTCCCCTTCCAACGATAAATCGATTGAATTCCCGGAATGATGTTCGCACAGGCCGCCAACTTCGTATTTACCATTTCTTCGCCAATTCTTACAGCTTCTTCGTGATTATCCATTGTAACCAAGATAACAAGGACCTGCCCTGCGGACTTCCTTATGAGAGGCGCGACCATTGTCAGACAACCTTTCCGATCTGCAATGATCCCTGCTGTTTTCTCGTGGTAGGATAAAGCAATTTCTGGGCCTACTACGTATGCAAATGCTTGATTATCACAACTTAACAATATCTTATGAGTTAATATGTTTCACAGCCTAGCCCGTGACAGCTTTCTCCATGTCTAAATGTCTAAATTGAGTCGCGATGAAACCCCTTAAAGACAAGAGATGACAAAAATGTACGTTCTCTGTTCCCCTATTCTCTCAAAGAAAGATCAAGATCTCGACCTTATCAGTTGATTCGTCTCTATCACAGACAAACCCAAGCCTGAGCGCACGATCAGGCTCATTGACAAGGTTTTCACCCCTCGCATATTATGTATACTTTAAGTAAGGAGGGCACTCAATGGGCTTTGTCATTTCCCCGAAAGAACTGAAAACACGCCTTGATAGAGGCGATAAATTAGTACTGCTTGATGTAAGGGAAGAATGGGAATATTCCCTTGCGAAACTGAATGGCTCAATTCTTGTTCCCCTCGGAACGCTTCCTCAATCGCTCTCCCGGTTGAACAGCGACTCAGAGATCATCGCCATTTGCCACCATGGCATGAGAAGCGCCGATGCGACAAATTTCCTGCTGCAACAAGGGTTCCCGAATGTGAAGAATTTGGTGGGGGGAATCGACGCCTGGTCGATCCAGGTGGATGGAACCGTCCCTCGCTATCAAGGATAGCCCAGCCCCACCAAGACCCGTGGTACGCGCGCGTTCTCCCTGTCTAAACAGTACATCGGTTCTAGCTCATGCGCTCGCGGAAATACTCGACGGTGCGTTTGAGCCCATCACTGAGTTCGATTTTGGGCTCCCAGGACCATTCTTGACGGAGCTTGCCTGAATCAATCACGCTCCGTGCCTGTTCACCATTTTTTGCTGGCCCATGAACTTCCTTGCATGTCGAATTTGTGTGGAGGACTAGAATTCTAAGCAAATCGTTGATTGAGGTCTCTTCCCCTGTTCCAACATTATACGTCCCTTGTATTTCCTGACCCATCACCGCAAGATTTGCTTCAACGATATCTTCGACATACACGAAGTCGCGCGTTTGCCGTCCATTCCCATTGACAATCGCTTGCTCGTTATTCAGCAGCTTCTGAATAAAGATCGCAACCACGCCGGCTTCTCCATCAGGATCCTGACGCGGACCATAGACATTGGCATAGCGCAGGCTCACGATTTGAAGTCCGTTGACTCGTTGATAGTAGGAGAGATACTGCTCCCCGCACAGCTTACTGATACCGTAAGGCGACAGAGGCCTCGTGACATGGGACTCGGAGGCAGGATAGATCTCCTGCTCGCCGTAGATAGCCCCACCGGAAGAAGAAAATACCACCTTCCGCACGCCATGCTTGATCGCTTGCTGCAGAACGTTCAGTGTCCCAAGGACATTCACCTGGGCATCGAAGATTGGGTCTTCCACAGATTTTCGAACATCCATCTGCGCAGCAAGATGCATGACTAAATTGGGTCTTTCGTTTCGAAACACCCGTTCAAGTCGCCAACTCTGAATATCGAGCTTAAAAAAACGAGCGGCACGATTGAGGTTTCGCCGCTTCCCCGTGGACAGATTGTCCACAACAACAACCTCATGCCCTTCCAGGACAAGACGATCGACCAAATGCGACCCGATAAAACCGGCACCTCCGGTCACGAGTACCTTCATGCATGCCCCCATCGCCTATCGATCCACGCCATCATCTGTCCACCGTCCGCCCAATCAGGCTGTAACCTCACGTGCAAAACCAACTAGAATCTCGCGATTCCCTTTTCGCCCAATCACGGGAGAATCGAGCACGCCTTTCAGCTGAAACCCCAACTGAGCGGCACAGGAAATGACCTTTTCAGTCACCGCTTCGCGCTGCCCATCATCTCGCACGATCCCCCCACGTCCCACCTGGCCCTTACCGACTTCAAACTGTGGCTTCACTAATGCCACGATCGCTGCGGAGCAATTGAGTAGGTGGACGACTGCGGGCAATACCAGCGTCAGAGAAATAAACGACACGTCGATCACCGCCAGGTCGATCGGCTCAGGAACCGCTGCACGGTCAACATACCGAATGTTGGTTCGTTCGTGCAAGACAACACGTGAATCTTGACGCAGTCTCCACTCAAACTGGCCATATCCTACGTCGATGGCATAAATACGGGTGGCTCCTCGCTGCAACAAACAGTCGGTGAATCCACCGGTCGAACACCCTACATCCAAACCGATTGCCCCTCTCGGGTCGATATGAAAGGCGTCAAGAGCTGCGGCCAATTTGCCACCCGATCGACTGACGTACAATGCAGGCTGCACGATTTCGATCCGCGCATCCAGCGGCACCAACTTTGCCGGTTTATCCACCATGACCCCATCAACCGATACTCCTCCTGCCAAGACGATTCTCGCTGCAGCCTCCCGACTAGGCACCAAACCCTGAGCTGCAAGCACACGGTCCAACCGTTCTTTGTGAGCACGCGGGAGGGAAGCCATATCGACTAGAAAAATCCCGCACCGAGGCATTGACGGAAATAGAAACCGGTACGAGCGAATCTAGGGAGATGGTTCATCGTCCGCGTCGTCTGGAGAGTAGGCGTGGATTCGTTTTTTGCCGTTCTTATCTTGCACGAGCACTTCTACTT
Source organism: Nitrospiraceae bacterium (assembly GCA_035462675.1). GTDB lineage: Bacteria > Nitrospirota > Nitrospiria > Nitrospirales > Nitrospiraceae > Palsa-1315. Next base: position 3,792 of record DATHTZ010000350.1, read on the forward strand.
TATGCTCGGCTTCTTCTAATATCTTGAGACAATTCTTTGAGAGGCGAATGCCCTCTTCAAAGATCTTGAGCGATTCGTCTAGAGGAAGATCGCTTTTTTCCAACTCACCAACGATCGCTTCCAGCCGAGCCATTGCCTGTTCAAATTTCACTGCTGCCACAACACGCCTCTATTATGAAGGGAGGCCCATTATACTTGACCGGACCGCGATTTCAAACTGTGGCATCATCAAACACATGAGTGACCATACAACTCAATCGCCCGATTGCCAATTGAGCCTCTAATTTCTGTCCAACCTCCACATCGTTCGCTTGCCGGAGAATTTTACCGGCCGGTACCGTTTGAAGAATACTGTAGCCACGCCCAAGAATCGCCAAGGGGCTCAGGGAATTGAGCTGCGCCAGCAGCGCGTGTATCCGGTGATGATGCTGTGCCAATGTGACTCCCATCTGCCCCTCAAGGCGCTTCGAGAATTGCGGGACTGTCGCCAGACCTTGCTTGATCGTAAGAATAGGGTTGAGACCGGATAGATCGCGCTGCGCCTCACGAACTCGTTCACGCCCGAACGTAAGCAGTTGTTGGACCATCTCCCGCAATCGATCGACCGTATCATCAGTCCGTTGTGCTGCTTCCTGGAGGCGGAAGCGTATGTCCGCCACCCCTCGAATGCCGGCCTCAAGCCGCTGCCGCTCGAAAGCGCAATGCCGGAGCATCATCTGTCCTGTACGAACCGTCAGCTCGCGCAATCGTTCCACGATCTCGGCCAACACCGGAACCACAGCTTCCGCTGCCGCCGACGGCGTCGGTGCCCGGAGATCGGCGACGAAATCAGCAAGCGTGATATCGATTTCATGCCCAACAGCCGACACCACTGGTACATGGGATGCGGCAATCGCACGCACCACGATCTCTTCGTTGAAACTCCAGAGATCCTCCAACGATCCTCCACCTCGCCCAACAATGATGACATCCACAGATCCCCACTCGTTCAAATCAGCCAGCGCCTTAGCGATTTGACGCCCGGCACTCTCCCCCTGAACTTGAACCGGGGCGATGAGAATATGAATTGTCGGCCAGCGTCGCCGAAGCACAGCCAGGATATCTCGAATAGCTGCGCCGCTCAGTGACGTGACCACACCCACAGTCCGAGGAAATGCCGGGATTGACCTTTTTCTGTCCTCATCGAACAATCCCTCCGTTGCCAATCGTTCCTTTAATTGTTCAAATGCGATCTGTAACGCACCAACCCCTTTCGGCTCCACCGTATCGAGCACAATCTGATATTCTCCGCGCGGTTCGTAGACCGTAAGCCGTCCCCGCACGACCACCTGCATCCCCTCCTGTAAGGCAAAGCGAAGCCGCATGGCGCTGGACCGGAACAGCACCGCACGGATTTGGCTCGTCTTGTCCTTGAGGGTGCAATAGACGTGTCCCGACCCTGGGGCACGGAGATTGGAGAGTTCACCCTCCAAATAAATGTCAGAGAATTGTTCTTCTATTGAGGTGCGGAGCAGCCCCGTCAACTCCGAAACTGTTAACGCTCGTTTCGGCGGGTCGACGGGAGAGAAGAGGTCAGGAAAACCGGGAGGGCTCGTGGTGAGTCTCCTTTAATCGATGATGCGAATTCGTTCGATCGACAACGCCTTGCCAAGACGCGCATCAAGTTCGAGCAGCACCGCGCAAAAAACAGAGGGACCCGAGGCCACTTCAAAGCGCCGTGGCATCCCCGTCAAAAACTTTTCGATCGACAACTCTTTCTTCACCCCAATCACGGAATGGAGGGGACCGGTCATCCCAATATCCGTCATATATGCGGTCCCTTTCGGAAGAATCTGATCATCCGCCGTTTGCACATGCGTATGGGTACCGACGACGGCGACTACCTCTCCATCCAAATAATGCCCCATCGCCATTTTCTCTGATGTGGCCTCCGCATGCATGTCAACAATCACGGCAACCGTTCGCTTTTTCAGTGCGGCCAATTCTTTTTTCGCCACCTGGAACGGACAGTCCACTGTCGGCATGTAGGCCCGCCCCATCAGCTGGAGAACGCCAAGTTGCTCCCCGCCCGCCGACTCAACCACTACACGTCCATAGCCCGGCACACCACTCGGATAATTGGCCGGACGAAGTAG
>DATHTZ010000351.1:0-2168 GCA_035462675.1 Nitrospiraceae bacterium
GTGATAACCACACCGTATGATGCGTAGCGGCCTGCGTTCTTCTTGGAGCAGACATACTTGAACGCCATAAATGGCACATCCAGAAAACAGGCTGCCTTCCGACGCCCTCTTACGTATGAGTCGGTGCCACGGATCACTCCAGTTCGGAGAATTTCTATGAGATTATTGAGAGCAGAATTTCCGCCTGCCCTCTTAGTTAGATGTACCAGATAGGGGCTTAAGTCGGGTCGGATGTTGAACGGAAGATCGTCGTCGTCGATCCCTGACATGTCTCTACCCCTTCATAGCAGTGTGATCTAAATAGGTTGAGGGTCTGAGTTGAGGATCAAGTTTTGCACTCGAAACATTATCTAGCGTCCGATCATCGAAAATCTCTCAGTCATCGTGTCCGCATTGCTATATCCAAGAGGATACCCTCTCGCAAACCCAGATCACTGACCAGCACTGCCGACACGCCCAATGTCTCCATTACCGTCCGGATGATGATCGCGCCGGCGGCGATGACTTCTTCGCGGCCCTTCTCTAGACCTGGCAGGCTGGTCCGGTCAGTTTTCTTGCGGCTCAAGAGCGTCTGCTCGAGTTCTTGAATGGTCTCGAGCTGCAACTGATAGTTATGGATTCTGGCCGGCTGGTAGGCTGGAAGTTTCTGGGCCATGGCGGCAAGGCTGGTGATGGTTCCGGCTGTGCCGACGAAGGTGGCTGTCTGATAGTTGCCCATGCCGGCGACGGCGGCTCTGGTTTCTTTCGCGATCCACTCGCGTGCCTGTTGCACTTCTCCGTCGGTCGGAGGGTCGTGGTGTAAGAGGCGCTCGCAGAGACGCACGACACCGATATCGATCGATCGCACGACCGGATTCTGGCCTGGCCGATCTAGGATAAACTCGATGCTGCCGCCGCCGATGTCGAGGGCCAGCAGGTCGGTCACACCGTCAGGGAGATCAGAGCGGATACCAAGCAACGTGCGCTGAGCTTCTTCGTCACCCGTGATGACCTCAACGTCGAAACCTGCTTCAAAGCCCACACGCTCCAGGAATTCGTCCCGATTCTCGGCATCGCGAACTGCGCTGGTTGCCACGGCAATGCAGGCATTCACATGGTAGGAGTCGACGACAACTTTCCACTCCCGCAAACACTGGATCACGCGATCCATAGCCGCCGGACTCAACCGTTTGGTCTGATCGACGCCCTCACCTAGCCGAAGGATTCGTCGCTCAGATCGTACTTCTTTTATTCTTTCCCCATGCTGCAGATCGGCAATCAACAACCGGCAGGTGAGTGTGCCGATATCCACGCCGGCCAGACGCATCGTGCGTGACGGGTCGCTCACAGCTCGCTCCGAATCTCCGTGATCTCCGATTCTAGCTTCGCTCGTGCGTCTTTGAGGTCTTGGATCTCTTTGACGAGCCGACCGATTTCGGCATCATACAAGACCCGTTCAACCGGTTCGCCTGCTTCGCGAAGATGAACCGCTCGCTCGCCGACATCCCGATAGAGCTCTTCCAACTGTTGGTCGAACTTGCGGATATCGAGCCGGATTCGCAGCAGCTCTGTTTCTTCCAGCGCACGGATCGCCGCCTGCGCCGTCCCATGGCGCAACGTCGCTAACCCTGCTTTCACATCATGCTTGAGTCGCTGTAATATGCCCACGTAAACCTCGGCAAATGGCAGGAGAAAGTCAGTTCTTTCCTCTAGCCTGTCACCTATAGTTAGCTCACTGACCCGAGATCTAACCTCGACTCCCACCGCCTCAACATGGCTTCTCGCAAGGCGCGGTGCATCGGGGCCTTCAACTGTGGGTCCTGCTTCAACAGGGCAAATGCTTCTTGCCGCGCCTGCTGGAGTATATCGGCATCCCGCACCAAATTCGCGACGCGAAACTCCGGCATACCCCACTGCCGGAATCCAAAAAACTCGCCGGGCCCGCGAATGCGGAGATCTTCCTCGGCGATCACAAACCCGTCGGTCGATCGTACTAGCGCCTCCAGCCGCTCCCGAGCCGCCGATGGCGGTTCGCCGGCCTCTTTAGGCTTCGTCGATCGAGACAACACCCCTTTCGAGGCCATCAACAGACAATAGGACTGGTGGCCGCTTCGACCGACGCGTCCTCGCAATTGGTGCAACTGCGCCAGTCCGAACCGCTCAGCATGCTCGATCATCATGACAGTGGC
>DATHTZ010000352.1:0-4236 GCA_035462675.1 Nitrospiraceae bacterium
GGGAATTCCGTGAACAACATCGTAAAGACCTGCTCCGTGAATGTTTCCAAGAGCGCACAGTCTTGAGTATGACCCAACTCGACAATCCGCTGAGTTACCTGGGCATAGTCCACGGTCTTGTTGATTTGGTCTGCAGCATCGGCAGCGGTTCCTTCGCAGTCCAATTCCACATCGATCGCCAGCGGCTGCGGTCGCCGTCGCTCCGCCGGCGTGACCCCGCAACGTCCTTGAAATTCCAGCCGTTCAATGATCACACGATAGGCCATGCCGGTATTCTCACGGATTGGAATTCCGGCTGTCAACCTATCGTTAGCGGGGTATGTGTCTCAGTTGTGATTAGGTTATGGCGATCGTGCCTTCGGTGCTGAACCCTGTTTTCGAGACCGTTACAGGTGAGGTTCCGGCTTCCTTCAGCTTATCGCCCAGGCCGGATGAGATGAGAGTCTGTTGCAGGCCTTCGGCAGTTTGGTCGAGGAGAAAGTCTAGCCCTATGACAGCGTAATGGAGAGGGTGGCCATGCGGCCCATCGACACGGAAGACATGCGCGCGGCTGGTGCCTTCCTCGAAATCGGCGATATGGTGCTTAGGGAACTGTTGGCGTAGGTAGAGGCGGATTGCATCAAACTTGGCTAGATTGGTCACCTGCGTTCTTCTACCTTTCCCGATATACCTTGTTCAAAGAGTCGGCAAGGCTGGTTTCCTCTCCATTGTCCGCGAAGAGGCTCATGCTACCCAGTATACGCCCGAGGTATCTCAAAAGTCAGGAGGCCGAGACAAGTAGCGACTTTCCTTGTCCCACATGTTTGCAAGAGGTGGGACCACAACGTACCTGGCTATGTGTCAACAGCGATTGCCTTCATGACGAGGCAAAAGAGGTACGGCCAGATACGAGGTTACAGGATCGAAAAACTGAAAGTGTATTTGTTGGAATACATTGAGTATTTGTTCGTGGCGAGCACGACACAGATGGCCGCGGACCGTGTGTGGCAGTATGAGAGTCCATATCGGTCAGGCTCTAGCAGCCTGACGGCGAAGGGTACGTGGTTGAGTCACCCGACAATTTGTTTGGCTCGTTGATGGGCTGATAGCGCAAGTTCCGTCGTCTACATGGCGAACACTGCCGCGATCCAGTCCTCACAGGGGTTGCAGCACTTGGACGATCACGCCGATGCCAACTGGTTGGCGCATCGTGGTTAGCCGGGGTGTTTGTTGAAGCAGCCTACAATGCCATCTGATCCAAACGTGCAGTTCTGTACGCGTGATTGGGGAAAAAATCTTCCTGGTCGTTTGGAGTCTACTCCTTTGTCCAATCCGAGTTTCTGCTGTGGAATTGCATCTTGGTGAAATTGCACAGATTGTGCTGCCTATCGATTGGGCAATGTGTGAGGTGCTGTGGTACGGCATGGTATTGGTCGCTCATCCACATGATTATCCACATACCATGCACACCTTTTGTGGATACCGCGAGTGGGGTAGCAATGTCCTGTTGCACTGCCGCCTTTCCCATCGCGGAGTCTCATGCTGATGGCTTCGAAAGGCCTTATTGTACATAGCGTTTTTGCGCCGACCCCTACTTTAGTACTATAGAGTGAGTGAATGGGTACCCATGATGTGAAAATCGGGCATGCCGTCTACTGTTGCTCATCTGTCATCCACAACTTCTCATCAAATCAGGGGGGATTGAGCATGCTGTCCAATCAGACCTGATAGAGTCGCCAAATCTCCTTTTGTCGTCCATGTATCACGCACTCGAAGGATGGTATGATGCCCCCCTCTTGCTGCCTTTTCTTCTCGAGAACGAGAAATTGGCGGTCTATGTGTTGGGAGATCGCATCGATGCCGAAACTTGTGACCGTTTTGCGACCAGAGAAGATTGATGAGCAAGCGCGCTACTATGTCCGGTCCCATATTCTCCTCCCTGCCGGGACGATCGGACTGGTCACCATGGTCGGTGGGGTAGGGGCCCTCGGCTATCAACTGGTGGCGAACCACACCTACAGCTGGGTAACATTTCTCAGCAGCTCGGTTCTAATAGCCGTCGGTGCGTCCTACGGATTCGGGCAGGCTCGTTATCACCGCTATCTTTTTAAGACATTTCCCGAGATTTATGCGGCAAAGATGCGGACAGCAGTAGCTCAACGTAACAGGAAGGCCAAGGCCGAGCCGGAGGTACCGACAATCGAGCACCCTGGGCGAGGCTTTGTCACGGGAATCTCCATTGCTGGAGCAGCCCTGATCTTTGGTGCATCAGCTGCGGGCTTTATGTACGGCGATCTCGACCTGCTCCCGGCTCTGTTGGTACCATGGGCTGGATTCTACTGGGCGAAGTTGTTTTGTTGGCGCGGGGTGGTGGACTAGAAGGCCAGTGGCAGAAATAGCAGTGAGACCGGCTGAAGGGGTTCAGGAATCTAACGAATGTTTAATGTTAGATGTTCGGAAATCAGGAGATCAAGGGCGCGATTTCGACCATCCACCATTTAACATTCATTATGCAAAACTCAACATTCTCCCTTTCGCCTCACCCTCATACCTTACGTGTTCCGGTTCCTTTCTTGGCCTGCTTCTTTGCGGCTGGAGGAAGCGGGTGCGACGCTTCAAGCTTCTTCATCCGTTCTTCCAATGTGCGGATAGCCTGTCGGAGCTCAGGGAGTCGTGGAATGACGGCTTGGGCTTTCACCCAGACTTCATGCGGCATCACAGGAGCCCCTGACACGATCTGGTTGGGTTCGAGGCTGCGATTGACACCCGCGCGAGCAGCGATCATGACTTGATCGCCGATGATCAGATGGTCTGCCAGTCCTGCCTGTCCACCGATCATGACGTGATGTCCTATGCGAGTGCTGCCGGCAATCCCGACCTGTGCTACGAGGATTGAATGGGCGCCGACCGTCACGTTATGGGCGATCTGAACCAGATTATCGACCTTGGTGCCTTGCTTGATGACTGTTTGGCCAAGTGTGGCTCGATCCACCGTGACGTTTGCACCGAGTTCGACGTCGTCCTCAATCATGACTCCGCCAAGCTGGGGAATTTTGTAATGCCGTCCCTCGTCCTGCACATAGCCGAAACCATCGCTTCCGATCACCGTACCACTATGAATAATCACCCGCGCTCCAATCGTGCAGCCTTCCCTGACGACGACATTCGGATAGAGCAGCGTGTCGTCCCCAATGCTCGTATCGTTGCCAATGAACACACCGGGATACAGTATCACCCGCGCTCCGATCGTCACCCGATCTCCCAGAGTGACTCCAGGCCAGATCGAGACATCTGGTCCGACCTGGGTGTCATGGCCACGGATAACGGCTGTGGCTATGCCACAGGGAGGGGAGACGGGGCAAAAGAAGGACCGGGCGACCTGGGCAAAGGCCAGCATGGGATTGGAGATGACGATGTGAGGATTGTCGATCTCTGCCAGACGCCGGTGAGCGAGGAGTATTCCAGCAAGGGTTGGCCGGCCCGTCTTGAGCATCCGATCCCCTGTGACGAAGGTCAGATCGTTCGGGCCTGCCTCTTCAAAACTAGCCAGGTTCGTCACGGAAGCGTGTGGTGTCCCTACAAGTTCTCCACCGACCACCTCGTGGATCTGTCTCAGTGAGATAGGAGTACGTGCTCTCGTCACCATATGGATTAGGACTTTTTCTTGCCCTTCGGCTTAGACGGCGTTACCGGCTTCTTGGTTCGGGACGGTGAAGCAGGTTTTCTCAAGCGCTTCTCAACATAGTTCACGACATGGCCGACCGTCGTCAGCCCCACCAGGTCTTGGTCGGGGATTTGGAGATCGAAGGCCTCCTCGATGCGATACAGAAGTTCGATCACCGCCATCGAGTCGAGGCCCAAATCGTCACGCAGATGTTGTGTCACTAGTATCGTGGTGTGATCGCGTTTCAAATACTCACCCAAGGCGGTGCGGATTTTTAACGATATGGTGGGATCGGTTGCCATCGGTCGGTGCTCTCCGTCTTTAACCGTGAAAGGTAAACCGTAAAAGGTGAAACGTAGGACTGCCGAGCGCTCTTCCTCCGAAACGTTTCACCTTTCACGTCCCGCTTGTTTGAATACCACAGCGGCGTTGTTACTGCCAAATCCAAAGGCATTCAACAGGGCCACTTTTGCGCGACGTTCTTGCGCTGAGCGGGAGAGTCCCGCCAATGCACAAGCCGGATCCGGGTCATCATAGTTCGCGGTCGGATGAATCTGACCTGTGTGAAGGGCCAGCACCGAGGCGATACCTCC
>DATHTZ010000353.1:0-2363 GCA_035462675.1 Nitrospiraceae bacterium
GTATCTTTTTCGCGCTGTCGGGAATATTCTGCATATCCGCTATTCTAATAAAAATTCCAGAATCCCTTGGCGTGCTAGGTCGGCTCCAATCGAGCCTATTCTGAATATTTGCTAGAGCAAACGCCCTGGCTAGTTGATGACCTAAAGACATAGATACTCAAGAGTCCGTCGTTTTATTCAGGAAACCAAGCGGAAAATCCGCATATTTTGCGTGTCTTGGCGATCGGTGATAAATTTCATGAGAGAATCGCTTTTTGCGGGAGCGATGAGAAATTCGGGAAGTGCCTGGCGCAGCGCTTTTGCCACGACGAACTCCGATGGCGGAACGCCGGGACGAATGGTTCGCAACCAGGATCCGAAGGAGTCCCAAACGAGCTGGGGAGCGGCGACGGCGAGATACTGGAGCAGTCCCTGTGCGACGACGCCGGCCTGGATGAAGGCATGATAAGCGCGCATTTTGCGTTTGACACGGTCGCGGTAGTCGGCCGATTTGCGATGTAGGTACTGATTGCCGTTGTGGTAGCGCAACGGGGTCATGTCCTTCATCCAGAAATGGTAGGCGAATGCACCGATCTGGCGTACGGCCTGCTTGAAGCTGCACTCGATCTTGAAGCGGAGGCCATAGAGACGGATGATGTCGACGGCGCTCAGCGACGTGTCCGTGCACATCAGAATGCAAGACCCCCTTGTGGGATGCATGACGACCACGAAACGCACGAGCCGCCCCGCCGGACGCCACAACAGATCCCAGACGCGAAAGCGCAGAGTGACGTTGTCCTCACCATAAACCGGACTGGCAATCTGCTGCATTGACTTGACGTCCGCAAGCAGCGACTTCAGCTTGATCTTCTTGCCATAGGTCTTGGGTCGTCCCCTTGTCTTGCGGCCCTTCTTCCGTGGGGCGGGAGCGTAGGCCACCGCGTTGGATTTGACCCGGGTCACCAGATGATTGTCTTGCTCGAGCAGGCCGTTCACCATCTTGCCGGCGGCGTAGTAGGCATCGGCGACAAAATAGAAGGGCACCTTGATAGCCAGGATATCGAGCAAGCCGAGCATCTTGTCGAGCAAGGTGCGCTTGTCGCGATTGGACCACACCAGGCCTTCGTGGATGCGCACGGCGAGCGGCACGGAGAAGACGCTGTTGGCCGCGCGTACGAGCAAGCCGACAGCTTGCATGGAATGCCCCATGATGTATTCGGGCTTGGTGTTCGACTCCGATTGCTGATGCAGGAGCTTTACGGCCGGCATTTTCTTGCCGCGCTTGGGGGCTTTGATTCCGTCCCCGACCAGGACCAGCCGGCCATTGACCCATACGAGGCCTGGGAACAGCTGCAGCACAATTTGCGCCCACAAGGCCGAAAGCCGGTCGAGCTTGATGCCGCTACTGTGAAAGTGATCCAGCAGTTTGGTGTAGAGCCCGGGCCGCAGGTTCAAGGCTCGTACGATGCTAGTGACGCCGAGCAATTCCACCCGCACCGTCAGACCGGCCACGGCAGTGGCGAACCACATGAAGGTGCGTAGGCGGGAGAATGCCGGACGCAGAAGAAGGATTGCATTCCACCAGATGCCCCACAGCGACAGTGGCGGTCCCCGATCCGGCATGGTCGTATCCATGGATTCAGTTGGGTCGGGTCACCCAATAGGCACCATAGATTCACAATTCGTTAACCATGATTGGGCTCATGATCCGGATGCGAGGAGACGGGCCGCATTGCGGGAATCGGAGGCGACGAGCATTCCGGCGTCTCGACGGCACGATGGATATCCCGGAGCACGGCGCCGCCGCGCCAACACGAAACGGGCCGCGACGGCCCAGACCTGTTCGAGGACCTCATGGGCAAGCAACGCCGGGAACAGCCGCAGGACAGCATCTTCGCGGACAACCCTTTCCTCGATGGGCTCTTCGAGTGGATGGACTCGCCAGAGGGCCAGAAATCCATCGCGGTCCGCGACGTCCTCTGGAACTTGCTGGAGCACGCGCAGCCCGACGCCAAGCAGCGCAAATTGATCTGGTCAGACGCAGAACGGCTCGATCTGGAGCAATCCATTCAGCGCGTCCAGACAAAATACCCGGACTTTCCCCGCGACGAGGTCGAGGAGTTCTTACTTAACTGGGTCGACAGCTACGATCCGGAAAACTATTCCCAAGCGCAACTCGACGAGCTCGACAGCCTCACAGAACGATGGGTCGCCGACCATCTCCGAATGGCAAAGGCCTCAAAAAAACAGAAGAGAACTCGTCACTCTTGAGTTCTTACAGGCCCGCTCTAAATCAACGTCAACCTCGCCGGTAATAATCTCATACAAAAGGGTTGCTATTCCCCTCGTCGGTCCTCCCTGCGTCGATGAGGGCGCTGCATGGG
>DATHTZ010000354.1:0-1912 GCA_035462675.1 Nitrospiraceae bacterium
GGGGCCTTACTGGAGCCCCTACTGGCAACCTTGGCCCTACTACTGATGAGCTGGATGCTGAAAATGCCCCCCAGCGTCGTTCTCAGTCGCCCGTCTCCCTGCAACGCACCCCCCGGTGACGGAGCTGCCTTGGCAGCTCGGGGTGGGCGGGTGAAGAAGGAATACGCTTCGGTCGCCGAGCTCCCTGCGGCCTTGCTGGGATGCCATTTTGAGCATCCTGCGAGAGTGTTCTCCTGTGGTGCTACATGCATGGGCCATCGAAATCCTAGTGCGTCAAACTAGCCTTCCCGTAGCCTGCTAGAAACAACAACGCCTCGGCTCCTTCTGGACTTCCGAGGCATTCTGGCGATCTCTACAACGGTGAGCTACTTCGTCCATAGGCTCCTCGCTTCTTCAATCTACTCCCACATTTGTCATCGACCTCCAGATCCGATGATCCGCTCGACACGATCGTCACGCCCACCGAGGTCGAGGTACTGGTGATATTGGGCTAGAGCTTTCGGCAGGTCTTTTCGATGTAACTCATAGAAGACACCCAAGTTGTAGTGCGCTTCAGCATAGTTAGGTTTCAGCGCGACGGCTCGCTCGTAGGACCGCTCCGCCTCATCAAGCCTATTGAGATCGGTGTAGATTACACCCAGGTTCATATGCGCTTCGGCATACTCCGGGCGGTACCGCAAGCCCTCCAGAAATTCCCGCTCCGCCTCCATGGGCCGACCTTGGCTCCGATAAATAAACGCAAGGTTGTAATGTGCGTCCACGAATGAGGGCTTCGCCGCGATGGCTTGCCTGTATGACTCGGCAGCTTCCACGAGCACGTTGTTCTTCTCCGCCATCCGCCCGGCAAGGTACCAGCCATCGGCATGCTTGGGATCGAGCTTGAGCAATCGGCCCACCGTCTCTCGCGCCCCACGACTATCTCCCTGCGCCTCATACAGCAAAGCGAGACTGTATAGAGCATCACGGTGGCTCGGATGGGCGGCCAACAACGTTTGATAGGTCTTGGTGGCCGCGGCAGAATCACGACGTTGCTCGTACAGCTTGGCTAAGTGGAGATACGAATCAGCATGGCGCGGATCGGTTTCAATTGCCCGCTTGAGAGCCTGCTCCGCCTCAGCCGATTTACCTTGAATCAAATAGACCTCGGACAGATCGTTCAAGGCGTCGGGATAGGCCGGCTTCAGCTTGAGCGCCTGGGTAAAGGCATCGAGAGCCTGAGCCGGCTTCTTCTCTTTGAAATAGATCGCACCAAGTAGATGGCGCGCTTCAGCTGAGGAGGGATTCAATTCAACGGCTTTCCTGGCAGCCTCGAATGCTGCAGCAAGGTCGCCTTTTTTAAGCAGCGCAACACCTCTCTCATAATGACGCTGCGCAACATCCGGTTGCTCAGCCGCCGTCAGGACCGGGGCAAGAGAAGAAATTATAGCCGAACACAAAGCGAGCAGCACAATGACGCTATGCTGGAGGAGGCGAGTCATGGCCGGCCCACCTGTCTTGTTAATTTGGTCTATTTGGTTCATCTGGTTTGTTTAGTTTATCGAGTCGGCGTTTTTCAACCAAACAAACGAGACAGACCAGATAACCAAACAGACCGGGCTTATCTCAGACATGCAGGCCATCGAAGTTCTCCCGTATTGAAATGGTTTTCCCACAGCCTGCTACACTCTCAACACTCCAGCAAACTATAGACGGCAGCACCTCTGAAATCAACGACGCACGGACCGGCGTGAGCGAAGCGCGTGGAGGCGCGCGCAGATGAGCAGCCGATTCAACGAGAGGGGAATGATCACCGGCAGCGTGTGATTAGAAGTGTGATTGTAAGACTTGCTCCCCTCTCGACCCTGTTTGGCAGGCTTACCACGGCGTTCTGACCGGATATTGAACGATGAACGGATCGGGGGTAAGCAGTACA
>DATHTZ010000355.1:0-3138 GCA_035462675.1 Nitrospiraceae bacterium
CAGCCAGCAGATGGTGCTCGTACCCCAAGTGGTGGGCAGCGCCGAGGAGCGTACCCAGCTTTTCGCCTGGGTTGATTTCGCCGTGAACGGTCTGACGGTCCTCACGCAGGTTTTGTTGACAGGACGGTTGCTTGCGGGACTCGGAGTGACGGCGATGCTTGCCCTCGTCCCGGCGTTCAACGTCGTCGGGTTCTCCGTCTTCAGCCTGGTGCCGACTCTCGCCGTGCTGGTCGTCTTCAGTGTCCTGCGTCGAGTCGGGGAGTTTGCGGTTGCCAAGCCGACTCGGGAGACGTTGTTCACGGTCGTGTCGAAGGAAGAAAAGTATCAGGCGAAGAACGTGATCGATACGGTCGTGCATCGCGGCGGTGACATGGCGAGTAGTTGGTTCTCCAACGCTCTGCAATCGGCTGGCCTCACCATCGGCGAAACGGCGTTTGCGGCCGTTCCCATTGCTGTCCTTTGGCTTGCGAACGGCTTCTACCTCGGTCGACACCACGGGCGACTTCAAGACGGTCATTCCCAAGACGATCACTGTTCTTCCGGGCAGTAAGTTCTTCGAATCGTCGTATCATTTCTCATACGGTTTTGGTCCCTTTACAGGACGATGATGTCTGACTTGCCACCTCCAAAGAAACCGCCTACTCTTGGAAGAATCCAAGGGAGTCCGGAATGCGAGTCTACTGGAAATGGGTTCTGCAATCAGTCCCAAGTTTGGTGTGTGGGTTGCTCATGTTGCTTTCGACCGTCACTCCTCGGCAGGCTAGATCGAACATGGAGGCGTGGCTCCTCTATTTCGGCGTTGAGAATGTCCCACCATGGCTGGCGAATCAGTCCATAGATACATGGATATATTGGGCTGCGTTTGCGGGTTTCTGTGTATGGGCGATTCATTTATATCTGCGGCCGAACTTAAAACATGGCAAATTGTCTGTGATGATTTGTGAGGGAGAGCCCTGGGTGCAGGTGGATTCAGGCATCGATCAGTCGCAGACTGTGCATACCAGCGGAAAGCTGTACACCTATCGTATCGCCTTGATCAATCGTGACGATGTGACCCTCAGGAATGTAGAAGTGAAACTGATGTCTTTGGAAAAGAAGCCGCAGAATTTTTCTGCCATTGGCAGTCATCTTAAGCTGCGGCATGACCGGGTCGGATCGACGAACTTCAATGTTCATCCCACTAAAGATCCGCAATTTCTGGATGCCGTGTTTGTCGATGTATTCAGCTTCTTTTTAGATCATGACGGATCTTCATTCCTTCGCCTCACGTCGGTGCCAGAAGACATAAATCGCCGTATTCCCGTGGACAAATACGAGGTGAAAATCATAGCGACCAGCGAACGCGGCGAAATGGCCATCGCGGAGATGGCATTCATTCCGCATCCTGATCAGATCCCGGATTTCCGATTACTCAAAATGCAATCATTTCCTGGCGCGACACGCTCTTCGAATTAAGCAGCATGTTAGAAGCGGCAACGTGACAAAAACCGATGAATCCTGACCACTTCAAGACGCCATTTTTCAAGGGACAGCGCCACCATATAAATGGGGCGCAACACGACACTATTTGTCATAGGCAGTCTGTTGAGGCCAGCTTGACGGAAGCGGTACAAGGCATTGCAGCAACCTGTCCGACATTGTGTTCGTGACTCATACTGAAGCTGAGAGTTCATTAATAAAGCCAGCCATTCGATTTTTGTTGTTGTGTATGGCGTGAGACCAGGCTGGTCCGGCATCTGTTGCTCCTTTGCGAACGAGACCCCTACAAGACCGTCTTGTGGCCCCGCAAGAGAGATGATCAAGAAGAGGAGAGCGACGGCAATCGTCACGGACCTGGGCCAACCCACTCATAGATCCATCTCGTTTGGTTCCTGCACCAACCGTTTCACGTAATGCTGAAGCCGAGCGTGGGTGTGCGGCTCAATCGCAAGATTCTCCACCGCAAACTCCTGGCCCCTCGACCACCGGACAACGGCTTTTGGAATAAGAATGTGCTGTTCATTGGGGAGCGTGACGGTTAATGAGAGAGTTTCCCCAGGCCGCATGGGCAGGTCTCCTGAGAGACGCCATCCGGTACAGGAGAGATTCCAGATTGTGCCTTGGCCCTGAAATGGACCTGCGTGGTATGTGACGGAGCATTGTACGGGGAAGCGTCGGAAGGGGCGGATTGTGAAGCGCATTGAGGCCTCGCAGGGAGGATGTATTGTAGGAGGGATAAAATCAAGACGCAAGAGCGAGGTAAGGAAATGGTGGCATTGGGGGTCTGAGGTGGGAGGAGTAACGAACCCTGTAGTTCAGCTGGGTGGAGAATCAGCCTACACAAACCCTTGTCAATAGCTGAACGCCTCTCTTTGAGCGGCTTATCGCCAGCTTTACCATTTGGTTCAATTCAGGTGGAGTGAGCCCCTTTGGGGCATTTTATGGGGTGAGGTAGAGCACAAAACTCCCTCCTGTGTCCCACATGGTCTTGCGCCGTCCTTCGCATCCTCCTAGAAGGGGGGAACTCTTCGATCTCCCTCGTGCATCATCTTCACACATGCCTTTGATGAAATTGCCTTCCTGTGGACGCTATTGATTTTTGGGGAACAGAAAGCGAGGCCTCGACGTATGGAAACTCACGAAACAGAATCCTCCCAAGACCTGCGCGACAAAACCTTAGAGAATGAGCGGGAAAAACTGACGAACATCTCGAACGAAAAACTCAGGAGGTCGAAGAAAAGACAAGTGAGAAACTCCGTTCGATTGGGTTTGCTACCGATACGGCCCGTGAAAGTCAACGTGAGGAAGTGGACCTCGCTAAGGAACATCAGCGTGAAGTCACTGGTATTTCACCTGCACGATTGGGCGAGAAACTTTTAGTGCAAGAGCGCGAAGGGTCTGACAAATCCCAAGCTGTTGAACGACGAGAAGAAGATCGTGCTCGGACAGAGGAACGCGTTCAAAAACAGTTGATCGCCGAAACCGAAGCTCTCCTTGAACAGGAGCGGAAAAACACGGACGGCGCACTTCTCGAAGAACGAGTCCGCGTCGATTTAGAGCTCATTACGAGGGATCATTTTCTCGCCATTGTCAGTCATGACTTGAAAAATTCCATCGTCGCTATTTCGATCGCCGCGGGTCTGATACGGAGAGGACTTT
>DATHTZ010000356.1:0-3703 GCA_035462675.1 Nitrospiraceae bacterium
TCGACTTCGGGCCTACGGAGGGCGATGTCACCATGGAATTCATTCTCGAAGGCGACCCAACCGTCGGCGCCGATGCTTATCTGGCCGTCGGAGAGAATACCACCAGCAACCTGCGCTATGCGCAGTGGTCAAACACACGACAAATGGGTTTCACCCAGGCGGGCGTGGCGGTGTGGACGGCGGCGTGAAAGTCCTGGAAAACCGCCGGTTTGAAATTCTGATGGGATTCCGGTGCCAAATGAAAGAACCGGCAGTGAGTTGCACTGCCGGTCCTGGCTTCGCAAGGAGTTGGTTCATCTCTCGATTTGATCCTTCATCCTATAACTTGCGCCTTCGATGATCACCGTTTCTGCGTGGTGCAGCAGACGATCTAGAACCGCCGAAGCAATGGTGCTGTCGTTATTGAAGATCGACGGCCATTGTTTGAATGCTTTGTTGGTGGTCAGGATAATCGAACCGCGTTCGTAGCGTTGGCTGATGACCTGGAAGAGCAAATCGGCACCGCCCTGGTCGATGGCCAGATAACCGACTTCGTCTAAACACAAGATTTGGGGCCGGAGATACTTCTTGATGGCGCGCTTTAATGAGCCCGTTTTCTGGGCGGCGGTCAGATCATTGACGACGGCGATGGCATCGGCAAAGAGGACGGAGTAACCCTCCAGACACGCGGCGTAACCCAGAGCGGTGGCTAAGTGCGATTTTCCAACTCCAACCGTCCCGAGAAAAATGACGTTGCCCTTTTGAGGGATGAACTCCAGGCGGAAGAGGTTTTGGATCTGGAGCCGGTTGATTTTCTTGGGCCAGTCCCAGCGGTACTGTTCCAGAGTTTTAAGGACGGGAAAGCGGGCCTTTTTGACGCGTCGTTCAATCGAGCGTTGCTGGCGATGGCCAAATTCGCCGTCCACCAAGCGACGCAGATACTCCTGATGATCCCATGTCTGGCGCGCTGCCTCCCCAGCTAACTCGGAATGATGGTCCTTGATAAAGGGCAATTTCAGATAATCGAGCTGGTCGATGAATACGTTCGAACTATTGGTTTTCATAGGGAAGCGGGTGGCTGTTGTTGCTTGCGGTCGTAGAGGTCCAGATCGGCGGCCGGAATATCCAGATCGAGCAAATCCTGGCGCCGGGTCAAGTGAAGGGCCCCCGGAGTGACGGGCACGTGCTCACGTTGCAGGAGAATGTTGGCTACGTACTCGCAGCCGAAGGCTTCAAAGGTGATGGCGTCTTCGATGGCCCGAGCGACCTTGTCTGGACCATAGATCTCGCTCAAGGCGACGATCTTCTGGATATGATGGGGAGCATTGAGGCGTTTGTCCTGCAGTTTGCGGCAAAACAGTTCGGCTTGAGGAGAGAGGTTGAGGAAGGCCAATAGCAAAGTCTGATCGCGTGCCTTTTTACGTTGCGTAAGCAGTTCGGTGGTGTGGTCGGGATCGGTCTTGTTCTGGCGCCGATAATAGCAGCGCACATGAGTGGCGATCAGTTTTTCATGGTGAAAGATAGAGAGCTGGCTTGGTTCAATTTTGAGCGTGAGTTTCTGTGAGGCGTAGAGCGGAGGCACGGAGTAACGGTTGGTATCAAAGACGATGCGGCAGCAGCGGTTAGCGCCGACGGGGCGAATGACTGCGCAGTCGTAAGGCATGACTGGCAACGGTTTCAAGAACAGCTTTTCTTGCACGTATAAGTCCAGAGGCTTGCGATGGGTTTCGCCGTGAATGCGGATGTTGGCGGTTTCATCGAGCCAGCGGCGGCCTTCCACTTGGATCGCCTCGAAGGAAGGGATTTCCAAGCCGCTGAGGAGATTCTTCTTCACGTAACCGACACCGTTCTCGACCCTTCCTTTCTCATTTCCCTTACGGACATTACAGGCCACTGGTTCGAACCCGTGATGCGTGGCAAAATCCAGGTAGCGTGGATTGAACAGGGCCTTTTCACCGAAAGGATGGCGCACCACTCCCACCTTCAGGTTATCGATCATGACTTTGAGAGTTGATCCACCAAAGAACTCCAGCGCGCGACGATGGCAGCTTAAGAACTGCTCCATGGTCTCGGAGAGGGTGAACTCGAGGTACATCATGCGGCTGAAGCAAAGAACCATGACAAAGAAACTCAGGCGACGGCGGGTCGAACCCACCTGGACCGAGCCGAACTGCCCCCAGTCGACCTGGGCACATTCTCCCGCGGCAAAGTCGAGCATGAGGAAGGCCGGTTTGCGTGCAGGACGGACTTGGTGAACGAACTCTTTGAGGATGCTATATCCGCCGGCATAGCCCTGTGGGCGGATTTGTTGCAGGATCTGTTGGGCGGTGTAGGGGTGGCGTTCCAGCATGGCGACGATCTGCCCTTTGAACGGATCGAGCTTGCTCTCCCGCTTGGCCGTTTGCCTGGGCTGGTAGGAGGCTTGGTTGATCCATTTGGCGACCGTCTGGGGATCAAGCTTCAACTCCTGTGCGATCTGAGAGACTTTGAGGCCCTTCTTATGCATCTGATGGATTTGGCAGAAGGTTTCGTAGTCGATCATGCGGCACCTCCTTTGAGAGCACGGCCAAGGATCTGGGCGATAGACTGGGCTTGCCCGGTCCGCGCCGAGGCTGGTGAAGGTGCGCCCTCGGAAGCTTGCTCCAAGGACAAGACTTGATAGAGCGGCTTTTGGTAAGCGATCAGCTCGGCTTTCTGCAGATGGACCCGTGCGGCGGTTAACGCCGCGGGCTCGATTCGGAGACAGCGGCAGATCGCTTGGTCGGAGTAATAGCTCAAACCCTGCGCATCGGAAACGGTGATCAGAAACAGGTAAAGAGCCAGGTCGATGCAATCGCAGCGCTCGATGTAGTGCTGGCGGACGAGTCGGTGGTCGACCCAGCTAAAGCCGATGGGGACCTGACGAAGGCGATCCGGTCGGATCAGATGTTTTTTCATAAACTGATGGTGTCGTGGATGACGGTTGCCCCGGGATTTTTAGGCCCAGGATGTTCTGCCCACGAATTAGCAGTTTACTGGCAGTGAGTGCTATGTCCTCTTGTAACGTAATGCCAGTCACCATGGAGATAAGCCCCACGAAGGCAGGATGTTGCGTCAGGCAGATATCTTGTAACGTACTGAGATCACTGCGGGGTACGTTACGAGATCTCTGCTCGGGCTTAACCGGTTGTGGATCAGCGGGTTGAGTCCTCTGAGATGCAGGCTTCTGCTTCTTCCAGTAACCTGGATGCTCCCGACGCCACTCTTGCACACGCTTGACTTCGCTCTCGCCGCGGAAGTGAGATCGGTTGGAAAACTGGTGCGCCCAACGGCGCTGACTGGCCACCTTGCTGGCCTGTCGACAAGCCGGGGCTGAACAGTAACGCTGGTGATGGCCGTTACGGTACTCGGGACGGAAGAAGATCCTGCAACATCGGCACTTGCGCCGGCTTGGTTCGCAACTCATCGCGCCCCGAGTCGCAAGAAAAGAACTGGAAAATCAAATCAGAAGACGGGATCGGAAGAAGATCCAAAACGAAGAAGGAAGAAGAGCTTTCAAAGCGAACAGCCGAAGAAAATCCAAAACGAAGGAGACCGAATTTCAAACCGGCGGTTTTCTGGGACTTTCATTCCGCCGCTGACATCTATGACAGGCGCTAGCGCGGGAACTTGGCTCTCGCTATCCGGAACTCCGGAAACGCTAGTCACCGCCGGCGGGCAGGATGGTGTTCACTACCCACGGATT
>DATHTZ010000357.1:0-5756 GCA_035462675.1 Nitrospiraceae bacterium
CTATGACGTAGCAAGCGACCAGGCAGACGATGTGGATGGAAATGGTGCCTCCTATCCTCGTCCGATCCAGGGAAACTGGCCGGGGCTCTTCACGGACAATATTGATGCGGGAGTTTTGTGGCCGGTACCTCCCCCGCACGGCGGCCCCCCTAAGACGGTCGCGTACTTCTTCAAGGGCGATCAGTTCATGCGCTATGACGTCGCGGCCGATCAGGTTGATGCTGATGACGGCGCCGGAAGAGCCTATCCGCAACCGATTGCCCTCAAGTGGCCGGGGATATGGACAGACAGAGTCGACGCGATCCTCGTCTGGCCCGTTCCCAAGAATGGTCGAACGGTTGCGTATTTCTTTCGAGACGATCAGTACATTCGCTTTGATGTGGCCAATCATCGGGCCGATTCCGGCTATCCGAAGCCGATTGCGGATAATTGGCCGAACTTCAAGTTTCCAGATGGCATTGACGGTGCGATCGCCTGGCCAAACACGATCGAGGGCGAATCGGTTGTCTATTTTTTTAAGGGTGATCAATATGCCCGGTATGATGTGGGGGCGGATCGTGGCGAGGATCAAAGTGAAGGAGGGCTTGGCTATCCTGCGCCGGTTGCGGGGAGTTGGCCTGGCCTACTTGTAGCGACCAGGCCGGGAGGAGCCGACGCGCTTGCAGCCTATGCGCAGCAATGCGACGACGTCATCGGCGTGTCTGTTCCCGATTTTAACGTCGATAGCCCGCTGGGAACAACGGTTCCGACGGATCATCTCACACCGGCGAATGCGACCTATCCAGACGGCACCTGTGATCGTCCGAATGTACTCAACGGAAAATGTGATCATGGCAGCCGTTTCCGGGTGCTGGTCAACACTGCAGACGCCTACGTGGTGGTGCATGCTCGAAAGATGGGCCTCCCCCCTGGGCAGTATGGGGACGTCGCAGTCATCCAGCACAATAAGACCAACGGCGCAACCTGCTTCTATCAGGGGGCACTGGAGGACTTTAATCTGAGCCATAACAGCGACGTCAAGGCGCCTTCCAAGGGGGTGGGCAACCCAACCTTCTGGATGACACCGTCGCAAATTGTAAACAGCAAATTTCCCTGTGGAAGTTGTCATGACAATGGGCCAATCATCCGATCACCCTATCTCGCGCAGATAACAGGCCCCAACCAACTGCCCGGTGCGGGCGATGACACCTTCAACAGCGACCCGCAGCCCTATTCCTTTGTCGGCTCTGACTTTGCCTCGTGGAGGGCGTACAAGGTTGAGGTGGGCAACGAATGTACCAGCTGTCATCGCCTGGGCGTCAATAATCTAAGTAACACGGGCATCGTGGGGAATAACGGCACGGGGCTCGATTTAGGGATCAAGGCCACAGCCCCGTCACAGGCCAGTAAGAACCCCCACTCAGCCGCATCGCCAATCTGGATGAAGCGCGGGCAAGTAACCTTTCAGCAAACGACCGCTGATGCTGCGCTTGCAATCAAGCAATGTGCTGATCAGTTTCATGATGGCTCGCCGCTCCCCAATGCGCCGGAATGCACGATTACGCCGCTCACCAAACCGTAGGCGGCATCGCAGCGGTACTGCAGTGACTCCAGCTGCCGTCGCAATAGGGTGTGTATCCTGAATGAGCGAGGACTGGACCCATCACATTTTTTGCGCTCGGCGTGAAAAATGATGATGGAGATGCTAACCGAGTGTTGAATATTCTTTCGACACCGGTAGCTGAAAGCACCAACTGATCTTAATGTATGATCTGAATGCCCACGATGGTCCCCAGATCGGTTGCCTCACGAAAGACTGCCGACTCATCTGAGGAGTGGTGCTGTTTTAATCAAGGAGGGCGGGAACGAACGGATTGTCGCCCTTCTTCACAATGGCATGGAGCCGACGACTTCCAGCCTCGGCTCGTGCCTTGCTCCCACTCCCGGCGGCAGCTCATGCATGGTGTGAGGCTACGTCTCAGACTCCTACGCACCAACGGTGGAGCGCCGGGCTTCGAGGTGGGCCAGTGACCGGCTCATCGTTCCGGCTGCGCTCAGTTTCACCCATCCCCTGACCCCGTCCTCGTGGCAGACGAGATCCACCTATGTTTCGCAGTTGCTGGCCGGCTGAATCGCAGCAGTAGACGCGCGGTGCTGCTCAGTGCGGAAGGACAACGCGAACTACGGTCTGCTTGGGAGGGAGTAGTTGCGCAGGGCGCCTGCGGGGCGGACGACCGTCCGCTTCTGTTAGAGACTAAATGACGGCAATGGGTCGAAAGCGGATAATCAGAAGCTAAGGGAAAATGCCGCATACCATACCGTTCAACTGGAGCGCCTAACAGCTGAGCTGGTGGGTCCCCTCCGCGCTTCGCGGTCAGGTGCCCGGTTAACGACAGCGTTAGCCCAGTGACCGAAGCCATCGTGTCGCGGGTGGCGTCACAAACAAACAAGTTCCTGCACCAATCGTGTCACATAATGCTGGAGCCGAGCGTGAGCGTGTTGCTCAACCATGACCGTCTCGACGGCAAACTCCTGACCTCGTGACCATCGGACTACGGCTTGAAGGATCTTGATACATTGCTCATTCGGGAGCGTGACCATGAGCGAGAGGGTTTCCCCTGGTCGCATGGGCAAATCGCCTGACAGCCGCCAGCCGTTCACCGAAAGATTCCAGATCGTACCTTGTCCTTGGAATGGCCCCGCGTTGTACGTCACAGAGCATTGCACAGGGAAGCGACGGTGAGGGCGAATCGAGAAGGGCATAGGAGCCTCGTGAGGAGTCGTATTGTAGGAGGGAGCAACTGTCTTGAATGTCAAGCCCCCTGAACAACGAGAGCGCGCCACGGAGTCCGATGCTTCATCATCGCATTGAGAATCGTCAAGAGCTTCCGCATGCAAGCCACGAGGGCGACTTTGGGGGCCTTGCCGACGCCGCGCAGCCGGAGGTAGAAACTCCGAATCACCGGATTGCGCTTGGTGGCCACCAAGGTGGCCATGTACAGGGCGGCACGGACAGGAGCCCGGCCACCCCAGACTTGCCGTTTCCCCCGCAGCGTACCGCTGTCACGGTTGCGCGGAGCCACGCCGACAAACGCAGCAATCTGCTTGCTGTTCAGGGTGCCCAGTTCCGGCAGGTCTGCCAGCAAGGTCCGGCTCATCACCGGGCCGACGCCGGGGGTACGCTGCAGCAGATCTTCCTGCTCACCCCAGACCGGGCTCTGGCGAATCGCCTCATCGAGATCCTCGTTGAGACGGGCCAGCTCCGCCGTCAGCCAGGTCACATGCGCGCGGATCCGGCGCTGGACCCGCGTCGGCGCGGTGCTCAGCCGGTTCTTCTCGGCGGTGAGCATCTCCAGCAGTTGCCGGCGGCGTGCCAGCAGCGCGGCCCACGCGTCGGTCGCGGCATCGGGATGCGGGCGCAGCGTGGGCCGCACCGCCTCGGCAAAGCGCGCCAGCACCACGGCATCCAGCTGATCCGTCTTGGCCAATTGCCCGGTGGCTTTCGCCAAGTCACGGACGTGCCGGGGATTGGCGACGATCACCGGCAACGCGGCGGCGACCAACGCCCGCACCAGGGGCCGCTCCCATCCCCCCGTGGCTTCCAGCACAATCAGCGTGGGTGCTATGTGGCGCAGGCGCGCGACCAACGTATCAATCCCCGCCGCGTCATGGACGAGCGTGTCGTGCTCGTCCGAGGGGCGCAGGGCCACATCCAACTGCGCCTTGGACACATCAATGCCAACAAAGTTCGGTGTGTCTGTCATGGGTCCTCCAGAACGTGGATAGCCCGACCTTGCAGAAGATACAGGCTCGTGGCCCAGGCAACTGTGCGGGCTTGGGTGAATGTGGACGTGACGATCCGGCTCCCTCCCGGTCTCAGACGACCTGAGGCATATCGACCTATCACGCCCGAACGAAGAATTGGCCATCATCATCTATACGGTCTGCAGATAAGATACAAGGCGAAGGAGGGCGCAATAGTGCCAACGGGGGGAACTGGTGGTGTTTTCTCTCACTATCAATCGTCGTTGAGGGTATCACCTGAGAGGCTGTACAATTCCACCCACGATGCCTCTCTCGCTCTCTCCATTGATCCGGTTCGGGACCTCCACCTGGACCTATGAAGGCTGGGAGGGCCAGGTCTACACACGGCAGTATGCCAAGAGCACGTTTGCCCGCGAATGTCTGGGAGAGTACTGCCAGTATCAATACCAGGGCGAGCCACTATTCAGGACCGTCGGGAACGATTCGACATTCTACCGACCGCCCACCGCGAACCAGCTCCGACACTACCTGAGCCAGATCCCCGAAGACTTTCAGATGTGTTTCAAGGTGTGGGAAGAGATCACCATTCCCAGCTATGCCAAGCATGCTCGCTATGGAATGAGAGCGGGACAGCCCAACCCGCGATTCCTTGACGCGAAGCTCTTCAAGGATCTCGTGCTGACACCGTATCGTGACGCGAAGTTTGAGCCCCATACCGGCCCATTCTTGTTCGAGTTCCAACGGCATGGGATGTCTCCCGATGAATTCTGTTCACGGCTCGATACGTTCTTCCTTCAGCTTCCCCGTGATTTTCCGTATGCGGTCGAGATTCGCAACCCTGGCCTTCTTGGTATGAGCTATCTTCAGGTACTCTCCTATCATGGCGTTGCACACGTCTATAATCACTGGTCCTTCATGCCGTCTCTCGCCGAACAACACACACAGATGCAAGGGTTCACGGCAGTGTTCACCGTGCTGCGTCTCCTCACACCGTTGAAGATGTCCTATGAGATGGCGAAGAAGCGAGCCGCACCCTATACCAAGATTGTGGAGGAGATCCCGCAGATGCGTCGAGAGACGGTACAGGTGGTGCGGCAAGCTGTCAGCGAAGCCCGCCATGCCTATGTGCTGGTCAATAACCGCTGTGAGGGGAATGCACCCTTGACCATTCAGGGTCTCACCGATCAACTCAGGGATGTGCCGACATGATTGAGTCATCGTTTTGCTTTCTCTCAGGAGTCGGGCTGAGAACCGAACGCCAATGGTGGCAACGGGGCATGAGAACCTGGGTGGATTTCCTGTCATCGGATTCCGTCCGAGGAATCGGGCCTCAGCGGAAGACTGTGTACGATGAAGAGCTGCGACGAGCCAGGGCACATCGAGCACAAAACAATGCTCGATATTTCGCCGTTCATCTGCCCCCTCAAGAGCAATGGCGACTATACGAATGGCTCCGCCCACGGGCAGTCTACCTTGATATTGAGACGAATGCATTTGGAGAAATCACCGTCGTCGGTCTCCATGGGCATCGTGGTTTCACGTCGCTGATCAAGGGGGATTTACTGACCAGACAGCGACTCTGCGACGAACTGGCCCAATACGATCTCCTCGTGACGTTCAATGGAACGTCGTTTGATCTCCCCGTCCTGCTGGCCACCTTCCCAGATGTCCCGCTCGACCAGCCCCATATAGATTTGTGCGGTCTTGGGAGACGACTCGGGTATCGCGGCGGTCTGAAAGTCATTGAGACGCAAGTGGGCATCTCACGTTCGACCGAATTGCAGGGGATGTGCGGCGCCGACGCCGGCCGACTCTGGAATCGCTGGCGGCATCGCCGAGATGAGGAAGCCAGGGAGACACTGTTGGCCTATAACGAGGCAGACTGTGTGAACCTAGAGCCTTTGGCGGATCTGTTCTACTGCCGGATGGTCCAACGATGTCAAGGCAATAGCCCGTGACACGAGTGCGGTTCTCGCGCCCTCTGACCCTCATCATAATATCGCTCTCTTCAG
>DATHTZ010000358.1:0-2486 GCA_035462675.1 Nitrospiraceae bacterium
ATTCCTTCACCGCTAACTGAAAAGCATGGCCCAAGAGCGTGAGTTCATTATTAATGGTCTTGGCCGCTGCCCCACCAGCTCGCCGCCTTGACTTATGAGCTGCCAGAAGAGAGGGTCGCATATCCCTTAACTTCAGATCTCCGAAAGCCTGGATGAGATGCTGTGCGCGTGATTTATCGCACTGGTGCGTGGTCGCGGCTTTGTTCGGTGCCGAATGATCTGCGGGGTACCGTTCCAACAATTCCTTCACCGTTTTATCGGCACCCGCTTCGGGCGGATACCATTTGCCTTCGGCGATTTGGACCATCACCTTGTGATAAATTTTCTCCGCAAGCTTCTTATCTGTGACTTCCGTGGATCTTCTGACTTGCCTCCCTTGATAAGAAAAGCCCATCCACCAGACGCGGCCTCGCCGAAACAGAGCCATGATTAACCTCCTTGTTTGGCCCTGACTTCGTCTGGTTTCTCGCAGGCGGGAGTATAAACCTGACGTTTCGCGGCTTCAATAAGTTGAACCAGATCGAGGTGTGGTTGTCGGGTCAATGGAAGAAGAACTTCTGCCTGGCCTGGCTCGAATGAACGCAGCCAGGCGGTAATGGCGTCTGGATCGAACCGGATCAACCCATGCATCTTCACACACGGAATCTTTCCCTGAGCCGCCCACAGATACAGCGTAGACGGCTTCATATTGAGCCAGGCCGAGAGATCTTTCACTGTGAGCAACATGACCATGCTTTCTGAAGAAGCAGGGGGAGTCTTACGACACCCCCTCACCCCCCCCTGAAATGGCGCGCCCGCGGGTTCGCCGGCGTCCTGTTTGGAACTCGATAGTGTCTCTTTCGTCAACAGCCCCCGATGCGTCCCGTTCCATCGACGCTTGCCCAAGACAATTTGTTTGTCCAACCAGGCGTGTCCATCGGGATCTGCCGCATAGATGACGGCCAACATGGGGGCTACGGACTGACTCACCCAGCGTTTCACCTTGAGGAGGGTCTGGGCCTCCTTCTCCACGACGAGACGGCCTTTCCTGAACCCGTCGGTGAGCAGCAGCCACCAGTCCTGGAGTGGGGCTCGATATCGACACTCGTCTTCCTCGTCTCGGGTTGTGGCTCGAAAATCCACATAGCCCCGGAGCACACCCACGATGAATTCGAGCCAGTCTGTTTCCTCTAGATACGAGAGGACCTGTCCACAGACCTGCGCTCGATCTTTTTTCAGCTCCAATTCCCACCGGATGCCGTAGTCCTGCCAATTCTCTCGCTGTTTCGCCTGACTCTCCAAGCGTTTGTCATAGATCCGCAGCAGGGTTTGACTCTGAGGGCTGCCGAGATAGAGGGTCTCTCCGCTGGGAGTGGCGTGGTGGATCGAGCTCGATGAAATGCGTTGCATACGGTCCGCCCGCGTCACGCACTGTCCAATCTCAATGGCCTGTCGGATCGTGGAGAGCGGCACGCAGCTCTTGCGATCATCCAAGGCGCAATCGAGACGCGTCAGGTGGCCATCTTGCCTCAGAATCCATTGAAGGACCGTGCGAACCTTCCCTGAGGGCCATGGCGCGACGATCCCGGCTGAGAGATCCACATGGACTTCGAGGGGAGCACGGGGTGAGCGAGTTCCCAGTTTGCCGATCCCCCGGCTTGCGCTCGTCGTGATCCAGGACGCGGGATACCCGCGAAAGCCAGTTGCACTCTTGGTCCAGTCCCCTCCTAATATCTGCATCGTGTCCTGAGCGGAGCCTGATGGCAGGGTGAAGGCGAGCCAATCAATCGTGAGGGTGAACGGTGAACTCATGGAATCCTTGGACCTCCTGTAATGATCCCTGTGGGTAGTGCCCCCGTGTCGCCCCCGTGTCACCAGACGGGGGCTGGTCGTCCTGCGCGCGGCCGGCAGTGCCGCCCGGCGCGCTGGCCGATCCCCTCTGCAGGCGGATGACGGCATTCCGTTCCATCTGATGCCGAACGTGGCGCAGGTCGAACCGGTACGCCGTCCCGACACGTGTTGCGGGAAGCTCACCCTTGCGAACTGCCCGCCGAATGGTATCCGTGCTCACGCCAATGAAGGCCGCGAGTTCTTTGATCGACAAATCTGATGTCTTCATGGACCCTCCTCTGTTTCAGAACCTGGTCCCACCATAACGCCAGCGGGTCTGCCCTGGGAATTAGGCAGATGTATGCAGTTGTAGACTGTTGTGCGCTGTAGTGGGCATTCCCTTGCGCCCAGGTGATCAGTCCTGCATGCGCTCAGCGTGATCACGAGCGTAGGGCAAAGAGGAGGAGAAAGGAATTAGGCAGTTTAGGCCTGTTTAGGACAGCTTGGGACAGTTGGGGAAATGCAGGGCTTGATTGAGCGGCGGCCCGGTCATTCTTTGAAGCGGCGTTGGGACATGTTTGCGTTGACTCGCGGCGTACGAGTGGTCTACGTCAGGAGAGGGGGGACACGCCACGCGACAAGGAGAAGAGACACGAGCACCAGTACCCTGTCCATCC